>JBKHCQ010000180.1:0-7179 GCA_046541755.1 Anaerolineales bacterium
AGGGGGATGATGATCGGCTCGCGCCGCGCTTGGGGAGCGGCCTCGCCTTCTTCTGCCGTCACCGCGATGATGGGCGCGAAGCCCAGCGGCACAGCAAAGGCCGCGAGGAACGCGATCAAGACTAAAGCTCGAATCGTCCACCCCACGGCCCAACGATCTAAATCAGGAGACGTCTGTCGTTTCATCAATAAGCTCCCCGAAAAAAATTGGGAAAATGACTCGAAATTTAACGATCAAGAATATAATGGCTTACCTTTTTGATTCTGCACACAGCTCGCGATGGGTAGAGTCAGCTCCCCATAAACTCTTATGTATCCTATTGAGGAGCTAAGCTCTACCGCATGCGACGTTTCCATTCGTCCTTCACTTCGATGGCGTCCCAATTATCCTGGTTGATCAAAAAGTCGCGCAGGAGACGATTAAACTTGCTGGTCTCTTCCAACATTGGATAGTGCTGTGAGTTGTTGAAGATGAAAGAGTAGACGTTGTAATCCAAATCCTCTAAGATCGACTCGTCCGGTGTCTGAATAATCGGATCTTCGCGCCCATACACCAGTAAAATCGGTAAATCCATCTCATAAAAGAGATCGATAAGATCTAAATCCTTCATGGATTGCACGCTTTTCGCCACGGCTGTACCGTCCGTCTTCGCGGCCTCCATATCCACCTCTTCGTAGGATTTGAGGCGGCGTCCCAGGATCGACTTAGCGGGATTGTCGCCGCCGCTAAAGCCGCTCAGGGAGCGCGCGATGTCACTGCTCATCAGCGGCATGTTGACCGTCAAGAGTTGCTCCACGCGGTCGGAATGGGACAAGGCAAAGTTCACGCCCACAATTCCCCCCAGGCCATGCCCGATGACGGGCACTTTGCCAATCCCCATCTGATCCATGAACATCTCGAGTTGCGTTACATAACCGGCGACGCTGTAGCGGGTCGAGATTTTATCCGAATCTCCAAATCCCCAGAAATCCAAGGCATAGGCCCGATACGAAGATGACATATCGACCATTGTGGGCACCCAGTACCGCCACGATCCTAACCAATCGTGGAGGAATAACAAAGGCTTGCCGCGCCCTAATGCCTCGTAGTGAACTAGACTACTCTCGAGGATAATAGCACTCATAGGCTAAACTCCCCCCTTGCTTATTTACGCTTTCCCTAATTCTTTTAAAATCTTTTTCACTTGCGCTGTTAACTCGTCGGGCGCAAATGGTTTGAGGATATAGTCCATCGCGCCGGCTTTCAACCCTTCCTGAATCTCGCTCTCTTGGCCCTTGGCAGAAAGAAACACGACTGGAATATCTTCCGTTTCGGGTAATTTCTTCAGAGCGTCGCAAGCTTGATAGCCCGTCATCCGGGGCATGCGCACATCCATCAAGATGAGATCCGGCTGCATCTGGGGGGCCTTCTGCACAGCATCTTCCCCATTGCTGGCCAGTGCCACATCAAAGCCCGCAAAGCGCAATGTGAAAGCGATCAACTCTCGAATATCTCGTTCATCTTCAGCAACTAAGATCTTAATCATTCGCCTACTACTCCTTACTCACGCCATTGCCGTTATAAACTAAATGCGATAACTTAGCAGCTAATTCATCCGCCGGAAGCGGGTGGGATAAGAGATGTAACGCCTCCATTGCTTTCCCGTGGGGCGTTATTCCCGGCTCTCCGATTTGCTGCGCCGTGATGACGACCGGTATATCAGCGGTCGCCGGATCGTGCTTCAAGTGCTCTAGAATTTGATACCCATCCATATCAGACAATTTAAGCCCTAACACCATCAGGGCGGGATGCAAGTTCTGCGCTAATTTCAATGCCTGCATCCCTTCGGTGGCGGTCCGCACCTGCATGCCTTGCGAGTGCAGCGCCAAGCGAAGTTTGCGCAACGTCTCTCGGTCATCATCCACCACTAAGATGGTGTCATCGGTCTGTTTCAATGTGCGCTTGACGACGCGGATGAATTTTTTCTCATCGATGGGCTTGGTCAGGTAATCGACGGCCCCGAAGCGCATCCCGCGCGCCTCGTCCGAGATGACGGAGACCACGACGACGGGGATATTTGCCGTTTCTTCTTTGGAGCGCAGCCGCCGCAACACATCAAAACCGTTGATGTCGGGCAAACGAATATCCAACGTGATCAAATCCGGCGTCTGCTCCCGCGCCATCTGCAACGCCTCCTCACCGGAAGCCGCCAATTTGACGCGGAATCCCTCATGCCCCAATGTCATACACAGCAAATTTCCCACATCTGGATCATTCTCCACCACCAACACGGTAAAGGCGTGCGGTTTCTCCGTCAGCCAATCGTCCGGGGCCGTGCCGACGTCCTCCGTCGGCTCTCCCTCGGCCAGCGGCATTGTAAAGGTAAAGATGCTTCCTTCACCTGACTCGCTCTCCAAGTAAATCTCCCCCCCGTGCATCTGAATGAGGGAGACGGTGATTGCTAACCCCAAGCCGGTGCCGGTGACCTCCTCCGTCAGGACGCTTTCTTCACGGAAGAAACGCTCAAAGATGCGGCGCTGATTGGCCGGCGCGATGCCGATGCCCGTATCCGCAATCGCCACGTGCATCATTTCATCGCGCACATAAGCATACACACAAATCTCACCCTTGGGCGTGTATTTGTAGGCGTTCCCCACCAAGTTGACGAGAATCTGCGTGAGCCGATCTCGATCCGCCTGGACGTTTGGCAACGACGCCGGCATCACGCTGCGCAGCGCCAGGCCTTTCTCTTGAGCTTTGGGTAGGAACATCTCCAAAACCTCTGCGATTCGCCCCGCCATCGACAGCGGCTCGCGCTCTAACTCGAAGCGCCCGGTCTCGATTCGCGAGATGTCTAGCAGATCATTGACCAATTTGGTCAAGCGATTCGCATTCGATTGCACCTTTTGCAAGAAGTTCTCCTGCTGCGGTTCGAGAGAGCCGACCGCGCCCATCAAGAGCAGATCGACGTAGCCTTTGACTGAGGTCATCGGCGTGCGCAGTTCGTGCGAGACGGTGGAGACGAATTCGTTCTTCGCCCGCTCCGCCTCGACTTCCCTGGTGATATCGCGAAAGACCGAGACGACGCCCAAAAATTCCTGCGAGGGTGAGACGACGGGCGAAAGGTGCACGCTGACCATGCGCTTTTCGATTTCCAACTGCTGCGCCATAAACTCGTCCGATCCACAACTTTCCGGGTTCTGCTTCCATTCTTGGATTTGGGCGAGCCACGCCCGCGCCGAACTGCCGTATAACCCCAGAATCTCATCCTGGAAGCGGCCCAGGGCTTGCGTCCTCGGCAGCGAGAAGATGCGCTCCGCCGCTGCGTTGAAGAGCGTCACCCGCCCGTTCGCGTCCGCCATCATCACGCCATCCGCGATGCCCTCTAAGATGGCCTGATTCTTCGCGGCCTCGATCTGCTGCGTGCGCAACATCACGCCCAGGCGCTCGGCCTGCTCGCGGATGTAGCGATGAAGTTCGGCGTTGTTGAGCGCGTTGCGGGTCTGCATCGCGGCGGCCTCTACCAGTCGCACGCCGTGCTCATCAAACGCGCCCACCTCCTCCGATTGCAGCATAATCACGCCTAACGGCTCATCATCGCTGCTGATAATGGGCACGACGATGACCGAACGGACGTCACCGTTCAAATGCGGGTCCCAGCGCTCATCCTGCAAGACATCCGCGATCACGAGCGGCTGTCGATGTTCCAGAACCCACCCCACCACGCCGGTTCGGGGCGAGAAGGGCGCCAATTTGCCGCCGGGTGGGATGGGTTCCGCCTCGCCAATCGCGGCCTGATACGACAACTGCGCGCGAGCCTCATCCAACAGCAACACCGAGCTTTTGGAGGCCTTGACCGCTTTCTGAAGCAGGGCCAACGCCTGGCTCAGCACCCGGTCGATATCCAAGCTGGAGACCAACTCCGATGCGATCTGGTACAGCACATTGGAGCGATCTCGCTGCAAGCGCAAATCTTCCAACGCTTCCGCCAACTCCTCCGTGCGCTCCTCGACGCGCACCTCCAACTCCTCGCTGAAACGATTCACCTGCTCGAAGAGCTGCGCGTTCTCCACGGCCACGGAGACTTGATCGGCCAGCGCGGTCAGTGTGGCGACCTCCGTCGGGGAGAAATCGCCCTTCTCCTTACGATCCGCCGTCAACACGCCGACCGTTCGCTCCTCCACCTGGAGCGGCACCATAATGCACGCGCCCACCGCCGTCGGCCCGGCTTGGAAGCGCGACTCGGCCTCTGTGTCCTCGATGACTAACGGCATGCCGGTCTGCGCCACCGTGCCCACCAAGCCGTCATCCTTGCCGAAGACGACCGTGTCGAGGTCAGCCACATCGTAGCCGCCGGCGGCCAAGGGGACGAATCGTTTCCCACTCTCATCCCGCAGGAAGATCGTCGCGTAGTCGTACCCTAGCACGTCGGTCACGGAGTTCACGACCGTCTCCAGCACCAGCGGTAAATCCAACTTGGTTGTGATGGAGCGATTCAGTTCATTGAACAACCGCAACGTCGCCACCTGCCGGCGCAGATCCTGCACCAAGCGATGGTTCTCGATGGCCAGGGCCACCTGTCCGGCAAAAATCTCGGCCACTTCCGCTTTACGCGCCGTGGGCGCTCTCCTGTTCCGAGGCTTATCAAGCGACATAATCCCCACGATGTCGCCCCGACTGCCGAGCAACGGCACGACGAACGCATCTAACTTGTGCCACATCCCATTGAGATCGGTCGCTTCGACATCCTCCGGCACGAAGGTGTCCAAGTCATCGATCAGGTGAGATTGCTCTGCGGGGATGTAATAACTGCGCCCTAGCTGGAACTCCTCTTGGAAGAGATTTTTGACCATCGACCAGGGCTGGCGCACGGCCTTCATCCGCTCTAACTTGGCCAGCGGGATGCCGGCGCCGGCCACGCGTCGCAAAGCGTCCCCCTCCAACACGCTGATCAGGACAATATCGAAGCCCGTGCCCTCTTGAACCGCGTAGGCTACATCTAATAACGTATCTTCCAACGGCCGATCGGAGCGCATCGTGCGGCTGGCTTCCAACAGAAGCGACATCTGCTCGGCGCGTTGCCGCATCAATTCTCCCTGCCGAACTTGATCCTGGAAATTCCGCGCATTTCCCACGGCGATGGCCGTCTGGATCGAAAGCCCTTCGATAAATTCCAGCACAACCGTGGGGAAAGCGTAAGGTTGATTGCTGCGCAAGATAATTGCCGCCGCCATCCGCTTTTCATAGAAGACGGGCACTGCCAGCACAGAGCGCGATTGATCCGGGAAGCTGTCCGCATCCTCGCGCGTCTTCACGTCCGGCAGATAAACGGTCTCTTGACGTTCCTCGAAACGCGAGAAGATAGCCTCCGGCGCTGGGTCTTGAATAATCTCCTGCACTTGATCTAAGGTCGCGGTGTCATAGCCCTGCGACGTGCGTAACTGAGGCCGACCATCTTCCCAGACAACGATAAATCCGGCGTCCGTCCCTGAAAATTGGATGGCTTCGGATAACACAACTTGGAGAATGTAATCTAAGTCAACGGTCGATGTGATTTCTTGCGTCACCCGTTGCAGCGATTCCAGCGCCTCCAGGCGGCGACGCAGTTCCACATCCGTCTGGGTGTACAAGCGCGCGTTCTCAATCGCGATGGCGGCCTGCTCGGCCAGGATGCGCAACAAGTTCAATTCGTTATCGGTAAAGGGATGCGGGTCGGTGAACTGCACCGAGAGCATCCCCAGGGGTTGATTGCCCCGTCGCAAAGGTAAATCGGCGAAGGCGCGGAAGCCCTCGACGGCGGCCATCGGGGCGACGCCGGAGGATTCCGGCTCTTTCTGGACATCGGACGAGACATACATCTCGTTGGCCGCCACGACGTGGCCGCGTCCGCCGCGCGCGATCGGCAATGCGCGCGACGCCTCTCTATAACGCTCCGAGACGCCCGCCGCCGCCGCTAAGCTCAACACCTCTCGCTCCGGATCGAGCACAAAGATGGCCGTGCGCTGACATTCCAATATCCGAGAGACGGTCGCGACAATCGTGTTGAGCACAGCATCCAAGTCTAACGAGGCGCCCATCGTGGAGGCCACGGAGACCAACGAGCGTAGTTGTTGCGTCCGCTCTTGCATCTGGGCCACCAACTGCGAACTGTGCACCATCCCCGAAATTTGGGAGGATAGCATCGCTAGCACGTGTGCATCCTCCGAGGTGAAGCTCTGTTTCTGCCGGGGATTGGCCACGATGATAAACCCCACGCGCTCCCTGCCGGTTTCCAACGCTACGACCAACATCTGATGAAGATCGCACGCCTGAGCTACCTCGTCCAGTCCCAATGCCGCGATGGTTGGGTCTTCTTGAGCCTCGTCAATTAGCCAATAGAAGCGCTCGCCCCATTTTTGATCCCAGCGCTGTTGCCCCGGATAGGGCACGCTCAGGCGTTCGCGCCAATGTTCTGGAAGGCCCAGGAAGGGCGCGCGCGCCACCATTACGGATTGTTCCGCATCGTAGACCAGGACGCCCGCGACCTCCGCGGCGGCAACTTCCGCCACGTGTTTGACGATCTCGGCGAAGAAGGTCTCCGGGTCGCTGGCCCGGCCAACGGCCCGTACAATTTGCCGCAAGCGCTCCAGTATCTCCACCCGGCTCTGGGATGATTCATATAGCCGCGCGTTCTCGATGGCCGTCGCCGCCTGTCCGGCGAACAATTCCGCCAATCGCTGATCGCGCGCGGAGAAGCGCCCGACGTCGGTCGCGGCGATCTCCAGCGTTCCGACCAACTCGCCTCTGGAAAGCAGCGGGACGCCTAGGAAGGAGCGCAATCCCGGCCCCAGCGTGTCGTTCTTGGGCCGCACCGCCTCGAACTCGCGGATGTCAGCGATGCGCAGGGGGCGCCGCTCGCGCGCCAACCAGCCGCTCAGCCCTTCATCCAACGTATAAGCGGTCTCCCGCAAATCTATCTCTTCCCACTCCGGGCGATTGGTGAACTGCGCGCGACTGATCAACACCTCACGTTGTTTATCGAAGAGTGTGATCTCGCCCACATCGTAAGGCGTCAGCTTCGCAAGCGAGGTCAACACGACGTTCAGGGTCGATTCTAATTCTAAGTTCTCGCCCAACCGTCGGCTCATCGCTTGCAGCGTGGCCAGCTCTTGGACCTGATAATCTTCCACTTCCATTCCCGTGAATTCATCCGTGAATTCA
>JBKHCQ010000181.1:0-7172 GCA_046541755.1 Anaerolineales bacterium
CTTCCCGGAAGATTTAAAAGGCGGTAAATCTCCATCATGCGTAGAAAAGTTCCCCAAAAAGGCGCCGATAAGATCACGTTATACATGCGGACCTACTATTCGTTGCTCCGCACGACGGACGAGGTGCAGATCCGCACCTTGGAAGAGACCCACGGCAGCATGCGCTCCACGCTCCATCCCGATGCCGGGGAGTCGGATCCGGATATGTCGGCCTTCATCTACACGAGCCTGCGTCTGCCGCGCTGCATCACGGACGCGCGATTGATCGTCCTGGGCCAGAGCGAGGAGGTCTTCCGGCGGCTTGGCTATCCCGACGTGGAATCGTGGGAGGTCGTCAGCGCGCCGGCCCGCCGCCGTCGCATCCTCTACGACGGCGACGAGACGCTGGCCGCCTACATCGCCAGCATCTCCGATATTGATGATCTGCTGCCCACGCTGACCGCCTTCCAGATCGAATGGAACAAATTGCACGACTTCATTATGCTTCAGGCGGGATTGGATGACCGATTGCAGGCGTGGGTGACCTCTGGCGTCCCCAATCCGGAGCTGATGGAGGAGATGCGTCAGGTGGTGCATCTTTCGCCCGATGATTGGCTGCGCTTGCGGCGGATCTGGGGCGAGGAGCTTCCAGAGCTACTCGCCTGCATCGCGCGCCATCGCAAGCGGATGGCGGTGCGGTTGTTGGCCGGCTCGCACATCGAATATCGCCGCGCCACGCAGCGCTGGTGGAATCGCGTCAATCGTCACGTGACCTTCGATCTCTCCGAGCGCCCGACCTACTTTGTCTCCAGTAACACGCACAGCCTGGTCAATATGATCACCGGCTTCGCCCAGCAGCACGAAGACGAACTGATGGATTTCTTGGAAAATGAGGCCGATCCCGATCTGCGAAGCGAGGCTCAGCGCATCCGCGAGGGCGAGGTGCCCAGTAATTGGTCCAACTTCCTTTACTATGTGTTGAAGAAATACTTAGATACGCCGGGCAGCGATGAGATCCACGAGGCGCGCCGCATCTACGAGGCCGAGCGCGGTATCTCGCGCGTGCCCAGCCAACACACCTTCGATTTGGAGGTGCAGATCATCGACCTGGCGGAGATCGACCCGGAGACCGTCGATCATCGGCTCCAGGATCTGCCGCTGGCCAAGATGTGCGATAGCGACGCGATCATCCTCAACATCGACTACCCCCTGGGCTTCGCGGCCTATCACCTGCTCTCGCGCATCGCCGTGAACGTGGGCGAACTGCGCGGCGCGTACGTCATCGGGAAGGCGGCCACATTGAACGGGCGCATCGGCGACGTGTTGATCCCCAATACGGTCTACGACGAGTATTCTCACAACACTTACCTGTTTGGGAATGTCTTCACGGCCGCCGACGTCGCGCCCTATGTGATCTACGGGGACGTGTTGGATAATCAGCGCGCCATCTCCGTTCGCGGCACCTTTTTGCAAAATATGGACTACGTCCAGGGTTTTTTGGATATGGGCTACACCGATGTGGAGATGGAATCGGGGCCGTATCTTTCGGCGCTATATGAGTTTATCCGCCCCCGGCGCTATCCTTGGGATGAGATTGTCAACCTTTACCCCGTCCCCTTTGAAATCGGCTTCTTGCACTACGCCTCGGATACGCCAATGAGCAAGGGGAAGAACTTGGGCGCGCAGAATCTCTCCTACTACGGCATGGATCCCACCTATGCCGCGACGGTGGCTGTGCTCCGGCGCATTATGACGTTGGAAAGTAAGACGACGAGTGACGAATGAAGAATGACGAATTGCAAATTGCGAATGATGAAAATGGATGCAAGGAGCTAAAGGTATGAAAGGCAACTACATTGGTCGTATCGTCCCCCGCACCGATGCGCGGAGCAAAGTTGAAGGCTCGGCGATGTATCCCGGCGATTTCTCGATGGACGGGCAGCTCTATATGAAGCTCCTATTCGCCAAGCGCCCGCACGCGCGCATCGTCGAGATCGACACCGCCGAGGCCGAGGCGCTGCCCGGCGTGGTGCGCATCTTCACAGCGAAAGATGTGCCCGTCAATGAGTACGGGCTGCAATATCCAGATCAGCCGGTGCTCTGCGGCCCCGGCAGCGATAAAGAGGGCGCCGATGTCGCGCGTTTCGTCGGCGATCAGGTGGCGGCGGTGGTGGCCGAAAGTGAGGAGATCGCGGCTCAGGCCGTCGAGCTGATCGCGGTCGCCTACGAGGATCTGCCCGTCATCACCGATCCCCGTGAGGCGCTGAAGCCGAATTCGCCCCGGCTGCACCCGCCCTATCCCGGCATCGACATCCACCCGGAGCTGGTCTTCGAGCACAACATCGCCTCGCGCCATCGCATCAACCAGGGCGATGTGGACGCGGCGTGGATGGACGCGGATGTGATCGTCGCGGCGGAATACGAGATTCCCGGCCAGGAGCACGCCTTCCTTCAGCCGGAGGCCGGCCTGGGCTACATCGATGACGAGGGCCGCGTGACCGTGCTCACGGGCGGGCAGTGGGTGCATGAGGATCTCCACGAGATCGCCCACGCCCTCGATCTGCCGGAGGAGCAGGTGCGTGTGATCTACAGCGCGATTGGCGGCGCGTTCGGCGGCAAAGAGGATATGTCGGTGCAGATCGTGTTGGGCTTGGCGGCGTGGAAGTTGCAGCGCCCGGTGAAGCTCGTCTGGAGCCGCGAGGAGTCGATCGCGGGCCATCACAAGCGCCATCGCGCCTTCGCCCACGCGCGCTGGGCGGCTGCCAAAGACGGGAAGTTGATCGCGGCGGAGACGCGCGTCGTCGCCGACGCCGGCGCTTACGTCTACACCACCAACAAGGTGATGGGCAACCTGGTCCTCACCTGCAACGGCCCCTACAGAATCCCCAACGTCAAGACCGAGGTGCTGGGCGTCTACACCAACAACATCCCCGGTGGGGCGTTCCGAGGCTTTGGCGCGCCGCAGGGCAACTTCATCGCCGAATCGCAGATGAATAAGTTGGCCGAGGCGTTGGAGATGGATCCCGTCGAATTCCGGCTGCGCAACATCGTGCGCGAGGGCGACCCAATGCCGTGGGGCAAGCCGCTGCCCGACAGCGCGCAGGGCCTGGAGGATTCCCTGATCGCGGCGGCACAGGCCGTCGGCTGGGAGCAGCACGAGGATCTGTGGCGCGCGCCGGAGATCGCGGCCCGACCCGATGATCCGCCGTACATCCAGCGCGGCGTGGGGCTTGCCCTGGGCGTGAAGAACGTGGGATTTTCCTTCGGCTATCAGGAGAATGCGTGGGCCGGCATCGAACTGCGCGGCGGGGCCGAGATCGCAGAGGCGACGGTCTACGCCGCCAGCTCCGACGTCGGCCAGGGGACGCGCACCGTCATCCGGCAGATGGCGGCCGAGGCGCTGGGCGTCGCGCTCGACCGGGTCAAGATCGAGCCGATGGATAGCGCCGTCACCGGAAGCTCCGGCTCCTGCTCCGCCTCGCGGATGACCTTTATGATCGGGAACGCGGTGCGGGGCGCGGCAGAGGCCGCGTTAGAGAAGTGGCGCGACGAGGAGCGTCCGGCCAAGGCTGAGTACATCTACCTGGCCCCGAAGACGACCCAAATCCACCCGGAGACCGGCTACGGCGACCCTAACTTCTCCTACGGCTACGTCACCATCGCCGTCGAGGTGGCCGTCGATGCGCAGACGGGCCAACTGCACTTCCCCAAGTTGGTCTGCGCCAACGATGTGGGCCAGGCGATCAACCCGCGCCTGCTCACGGGCCAGATCGAAGGGGGCGCGATTCAGGGGTTGGGCTGGGCGACGACCGAGAATTTCATCGAGCGCGCGGGGTGGCCGCTGACCAACCGGCTGAGCACCTACTTGATCCCCACGATTGATGACATCCCCGACGAGATGGAGGCCATCATCATCGAAAACGAGGAGCCGCGCGGGCCGTGGGGCGCGCGCGGCATGGCCGAAATGCCCTTCATCCCGGTGGCGGCGGCGGTGCACCACGCTCTGCGCGATGCCACCGGCATCTGGTATCACAAATTCCCCTTCACGGTGGAGCGCGTGCTGCGCGGCCTGAAGGGCGAGCTGGGAGAGGTAGAAAGCGGGGTGGATCTCGAATGAGTGAGGACGTCAAGCCCCGTGTCTTTGTGACCCGCAAAATCCCCGCCGCCGGATTGGAGCGCCTGCGCGAGCGCTGCGACGTGGTGGTGTGGGACGCGCCAACGCCGGTTCCCCGGGAGGCGCTTCTGGAGGAGGCCGCCAAGGCGGAAGGCTTGCTGACGCTGCTCTCCGACCGCATCGACGCCGAGGTGTTGGCGGCGGCCCCGCGTTTGCGGGCGATCAGTCAGTACGCCGTGGGCTACGACAACATCGACGTCGCGGCGGCGACGGCGCGCGGCATTCCCGTGGGTAACACGCCCGATGTGCTCACCGAGGCGACGGCGGATTTGGCTTTCGCGCTGTTGATGGCCGTCGCGCGGCGCGTGGTCGCGGGTGTGGACAACGTCCGCGCCGGCGAGTGGGTTACCTGGGGGCCGGAGATTCTGCTGGGCCGCGATGTCTGGGGCGCGACGTTGGGCATCGTGGGGCTGGGGCGCATCGGCCAGGCGATGGCGCGGCGCGGGCGCGGCTTCGGGATGCGCGTACTCTACGCGGGGCCACATCGCAAACCGGCGGCGGAATCGGCGCTGGGCGCGCGCTACGTGTCTTTGGATGAACTGCTGGCCCAATCGGATTACGTCAGTTTGCACTGCCCGCTCACGCCGGAGACCGAGGGCCTGATCGGCGCGGCGGCGTTGCGGCGGATGCCCGCGCACGCGATGTTGATCAACACCGCGCGGGGTAAAATTGTCCAGACGGCGGCCCTGCTCCAGGCGCTGCGAGAGGATTGGATCGCGGGCGCCGCGTTGGATGTCACCGATCCTGAGCCGATCCCGGCGGAGCATCCGTTGGTCGCGCAGCCCAACTGCATCATCACGCCCCACATCGGCAGCGCCAGCGTCGCCGCCCGCACCGAGATGGCCGAGGTCGCGGCGGAGAATCTGCTGGCCGGCCTGCGCGGCGAGCGGATGCCGTTCTGCGTCAATCCATCTGTCTATGAGGCGTGAGGAGAAGACGAAGGTAGCTGGTCATTTTCAGCTCTGAAGGAAAGCACCCATGACATTAAACAATCCACACGATAGATTCTTCAAGGAGAGTTTCTCCCGGCAGGAAGTCGCGAGGGATTTCGCGCGCCACTATTTGCCGGCTGATGTTGTGACGCAGTTGGATCTTTCGGTACTGAACCTCGTCAAGGACTCTTTCGTCGATCCCGAATTACAAGAGCACTTCGCCGATTTGCTTTATCAGACGTGCTTGCAAGATGGCGAGGAGGCGTATCTTTATCTCCTGTTTGAGCACAAGAGCTATCCAGAACCGTGGATCGCTTTCCAATTGCTTCGCTATCTGGTGCGAATTTGGGAACAGACGATCAAGCAAGGGCCGGTCGATCATTTGCCGCCTATCGTGCCGATTGTGGTGTATCATGGTGTAAGGGAATGGCGGATTGATCAGCGCTTTCAGGGCCTCTTCGTAGAGCGGCCGGCGTTGATGCGGTACATTCCTGACTTCCGCTATCAGTTATGTGATCTATCGGATTACAGCGATGAGGAGATCATCGGCGAGACGTTGCTGAGAGTGACCTTGTTGGTCATGAAGCACATCTACGACGGCGACCTGGGCGCGCGGCTGCCGGGGATTATGTCCTTATTGCGCGAGTTGATCCAGGCGCGGAGTAGCCTGGAGTATTTGGAGGTGGTGCTGCGCTATCTTTCCACTGCGGCGCCTGAGTTAGATCCAGAGGAGGTACGACACGTGGTTGAGGAAAGTTATTATCGAGAAATAGAGGTAGTGCCAGGCTCGATGGCGGATACATGGCTCAAGCAGGGCCGGGCGCAGGGGGTTTTGGAGAACGCGCGCGAGTCGGTGATCGATGTCTTGGAGGCGCGCTTCGTTAACGTGCCCGCAAGCATCACGGATGTGATCAATGATATGGATGATCTATCGCAATTGAAGAAGTTGCACAAGCGGGCAGCGACCGTGGTTTCGTTGACGGAGTTCAAGCAGGTGCTGAAAAACGTACATAACCATCATACGGCCTAAACGGTTACGAAGAGAGTTACGAAAAAGGAAGGAGCGTAAAGGATGGCTGATTTCAGACAAGCATTGCGCGAGCGCGAAGTTTTGATCGCCGACGGGGCGATGGGTACGGCGTTGCAGTGGGCGGGATTGCCGGCGGGCGCGGCGCCGGAGCGCTGGAATTTAAAGCGCCCCAAGGCGATCCGTAAGCTGCATCGCGGGTATGTCGAGGCGGGCGCCGATTTGATTCTCACGAATACCTTCGGCGGCAATCGCTATCGTCTAGCGCGCGACGGCCTGGCGGAGCGCGCGCACGAGATCAATGTCGCGGCGACAGCGTTGGCGCGCGAGGCGGCGGACGACGCCGGGAGGATGGTCTTCGTCGTGGGCGATATCGGCCCCACGGGGCAGATGTTGGCGCCATTGGGCGCGCTGAGCTACGATGACGCTGCTGCGGCTTTCGCGGCGCAGGCGGATGCGCTGATGGCCGGCGGCGTCGATGCGCTGCTCATCGAGACGATGAGCGATCTCAACGAGGTTAAGGCCGCCATCGCGGGCGCGCGGCAGGTGGCCGAGGATGTACCGCTGCTGGCGACGATGAGCTTCGATACCAAGGGGCGCACGATGATGGGCGTCAAGCCGGAGCAGGCGGCCACAACGCTGGCCGCGCTGCCGGTGGACGTGATCGGCGCGAATTGTGGCCGCACCTTGGATGAGACGCTGACCGCGATCCGCAAGATGCGCGCCGCGCTCCCGGACGCGATCCTGATGGCGAAGCCCAACGCGGGCCTCCCGCGCACCGAGGGCGGCGATCTGATCTACGACGTCACCCCGGCGGTGATGGCCGAGTATGCCCGGCGCTTCGTCGCGGAGGCGGGCGTGAAGATCTTCGGCGGCTGTTGCGGCTCGACCGCCGAGCACATCCGGGCGGTCGCGGCGGCGTTGAAAGGGTAGGGGGCGTGAGATCGGAGCGCGCCTAAGTTGCGAGGATTGTTCTGTTGCGATCAGAAGAAAGGACCTATCGTGATCTACTGGAGTCTACTGAGGAGAATATTAGAAGGCTTAGAAGGCTTAGAAGGCT
>JBKHCQ010000182.1:0-7169 GCA_046541755.1 Anaerolineales bacterium
GCCGCCTGCGCCTGCGGATGAATCGCGGGCTAAAAGCTGAAGTCGGCTAAAGGCCGACTGAAAGACAAAAATCCACGTGGAAATCGAGTCAACTTTAGTTGACTTGCGCTTAGTAGCCGGGGATTTCAATCCTCGGCGCGGGGCGCGGCGGGATGCTTTCCGACGATTAGCCGTCGCTCCCTTGGCTAGTCCCGTGAGGTGCAACGCACTTTTCGGCTTTTCAATAGGCATATTCTGCATGAGGCGTGGCTCTCTCTTCAGTTCAAGTGCGTTGCACCTGGCTTGCTCATGAACTAAACGGTTACGTTTTCTTTTTTGTCTGTGATGGGTGATGCCTTGGTCATCAGGATTCGATCTAATCTAAGATCAGCGGCTCATCCATAAATTCCTTGTTGGTGAGCGTGATTTTATCCCGCGTCACCTGGAAACGGTCAAAATCGCGGGTGATGGCGGTGGCGGGAAAGATGGGGTGGATCTCGTCCAGCATTTTTCGCACGGGGTAGCGCTGCGAAAGGTGATTCAACGCCAACATTCGCACCCCGGCGGCTTTAGCCAGCGTCGCGGCCTGCGCCGCCGTCAGATGGTCGAAGCGCTCCGCCATCTCCTTATCCTCCTCCAGATAGGTCGCCTCGCAGACGAGTAGATCGACGCCGCGCACGTAATCCACCAGATTATCCACGCGCCCCACATCGCCGACGAGCGCGATGCTCACGCCGGGCTGCGGCGGCCCCAGCACATCATCCGGCGCGATCACCCGCCCATCCTCTAACGTGATCGCGTGGCCGTTGACCAACTCGCGGCGCTCCGGGCCGGCGGGCACACCCAGCGCCTCCGCCTTATCGGGCAGGAAGGGGCGGCGCGACTTCTCGCGGAAGAGATAACCGTAGCAATCCGGCCCGCGATGGCTGACGGGGAAGGCCGCCACCTCGAACTCCTCATCTTCTATCAGCGCGCCGGGATGGATGTCGATCAATTGCAGGGGGACGGGCGGGCGCGCGCCGCACAGCACTACGCGGAAGAGCAGATCCTTGATGCGCTCCAAGGCCCGCGCGCCGCCATAGATTTCTATTTGATCCACCGCTTCCCAGCGGGCGAAGGTCGAGACCAATCCGCCCAACCCCAGGATGTGATCCAAGTGGCCGTGCGTGATCAAGATGCGCTGGAGGCGACGAAATCCCAGCCCGCTGCGCAGAATCTGGCGCTGCGTCCCCTCGCCGCAGTCGATCAGGAAGCGTTCGTCTTGATAGAGCAACATCTGCGCGGGCATGCCGCGTTGAATCGAAGGGGCCGAGGCCGCCGTGCCTAAGAATACAAGTTCGAGCATAAGTTTCTCCCGTGTGATAAGGTCATCGATGATCAATTTTGAATTGCGAATTTCTAATTTTGAATCTTTACCCAATAGCATTATTCGCAATTCGCAATTCTAAATTCCAAATTTTGGCAACTTCGCGTTTAGGGCTGCTTAGGGGATTACCCGGCAAAATCCAAAAGACCCATTAACCTTTACCTTGTTTTTCCTTAGCGTCTTGGCGGCTTTGCAAGCCCCTTTAGCTTTTTTCAGTGGAGTCATTCCCCCACCGCCAGGAGGCCGGGCTTGCCCACCTCGCCCTCGACGTGGGCGGGCGATACGTCAAAGTGCGACGTCACCCAGACGTTCGTCAGGAGATGCGACGTCACCTCGGAGACGGCGGCCCACGAAGGTTCAACGCACAGGGCGAAGGGCAAGACCAGTTGGTCGCCCAGATGAGGATCAGCAGCCGCGCCCGTCCAGTGATGCGCCTGCAACTTGCGGACGGCTATCTCCGCGACGCGCTCCGAGGGCAGGCCCCGACGGCCCAGCACGTGGAAGCCGGCGACGGTGTGCTCGTAGTGCGCGATGAGGAACAGCCCCGCGCCCACGCCCGGCGAGGTCACGTGCTGCGGCGTCATCTGCACCTGGATGTCCTCGTCGCGCAGCAGGGAGCGCACCCGGTCGCTCATCCGCTGCGGGATGTGCGAGGGGAGTTGCGCTACATAGGCGATGCCCTCCACACGCTCCAGGTCGCCGCGTTCGGTGAGGTTGAGCGGGCGCAGCTTCGCCCCGCCCTTGATCTCGACCTCTATCTCGCCGCCGCCTTTGGGATAGAAACCCCACACGCGATGGGTCAGCTTGGCTCGGACGCCCATTTCGAAGAGCGTGGGCAGGTAGATGCGCTCGATAAAGAGCGCGGGTGGACTCATCGGCACCGTCGTGCCGCCGCGCAGAAAGACGCGCGAGGGGCCGTCGGCCAAGGCCAGCGGGAGGAGCACCGCTTGCAGCACCAGCGACATCGAGCCGGCGGAGCCGCGCCCGGCCTCGCGCGTGACGTCGAAGGTGTAGTTGCCCGCCTGCGGCGCTACCTGCGGCTCGAAGGTGAGCGTCTGGCTGTCAAGCGCGTCGCCCTCGAGGCGGGCGTCGCAAATCGCGGCGAGGGCGCGCGCGGCGGTGAGGTGCTGGGGGCGCAGCCCCGGCTTCCGCCGGTTGGCGCGAATGTTCGTCACCTGGATCGCGTCGCCCGTCACCGCCGCCAACGTCAGCGCCGAGCGTAAAATCTGCCCGCCGCCTTCGCCGTGAGATCCGTCAATGATCCGCATAGTCCCTCCCCAAATAACAAAACATCAAATAAACAAAGCAACTAATAATAAATCGGCAAAACTTCAAATATCACCATGCTTAAAGAGGCTCTGTTGTCCATTTGTTGCTTTGATGTTTTTGGTGTTTTGCCGCTTTGTTGCTTTGTCTCCTGATTATAAGCCCGTGGGGCGGGTTGACAAATCCCCGGCGGGTGATTATACTTAGCTACGCTAACCATTCTTAGGATTACGAGAATCGATTAACAAAATTAAGGTGATAAACAAGATTATATGACAGTATTACGCGATTACGTTCACAATATCAAAAAATTCACCCCCCAGGCCCGCCTCTACCTGCTTGTCTCGGTGTTAGAGGGGATCGGGTGGGGGATTTTTCAACTCTTCTTTAATTTCTATATTCTCAGTCTGGGCTACCAGCGCGATTTTCTGGGGTTGTTGATCAGCATCCCGCCGATGACGACCATTGTCGTGGCGCTCTTCGCCGGCTATATCAGCGATCTGATCGGGCGGAAGCGGGCGTTCATCTTGGGCAGCATCGTCACAGCGGTGGCGCAGGGGATGATGCTTCTCTGGCCCACCTCGACGATGTTGATCCTGGCCGGTATCCTGCGCGGCACGGGCCAAAGTCTCTTCCGGGTCACCACATCGCCGTTCTTGATGGAAAACAGCACCGAGGCGGAGCGCACGTATCTCTTCAGCTTCAGCTCCGGCCTGCGCACGTTGGCCTCGTTTTTGGGGAATTTCTTGGGCGGCGGGTTGCCCGCGCTCTTCGGGAACTTCTTGGGGGTCAGCGCGACGGATAGTTTGGCCTACGCCTGGTCATTGGGCATCACGACGATGTTGACGACGCTGACGTTGATTCCCCTTTCACGGCTCAAGGTGCAGACGCGCATAACGACCCAAAGCCCCCTCGCGCCGTTTCGGGCGCTGTGGGAACATCGCGGGACGATGACGCGCTTGTTGTTGCCCCCGTTGATGCTCTCGCTGGGCGCCGGGATGTTGATCCCCTTTATGAATATCTTCTTCCGCTACCGTTACAATCTCTCGGATGAGGCTATCGGCGCGCTCTTCGGCTTTGGTTCGCTGGGAATGGGCTTCGCGCTGATGATGGGGCCGATCTTGGCCGAGCGCTGGGGCAAACCCAAGACGGTCGCGATCACCGAGGGGTTGTCGATCCCCTTTCTGATTATTCTGGGCTTTGTGCCCAATCTCACCCTGGCCTACGTGGCGTTCTTCATGCGGATGGCGCTGATGAATTTGGCCGGGCCGGTCTATCAGACGATGGTGATGGAGGAGACGGACGCCGACGCGCGGGGGATGGCGGCCAGCCTTTACAGCTTGATTTGGAACTCCGGGCGGGCGATCAGTCCGGTGATCAGCGGGCCGATGCAGGAGGCTCACGGCTTCGACCCGGTCTTCTTGAGCATGATCATCGCCTATACGCTCTCCGTTGGGATGATCACCTGGTGGTTTGTGCTGGGCCGGCGACACCGAGGGGCGGCGCAGTCGCTACTGAACGCCTGATCCTGATGATCTAAAATACCGCGCGATCAGCGCATCTAAATCGGCGTCGGTGTGGGCGCGCGCCGCCTGGAAGAAGGCCTCGCGATCCGCCAGCTTGCCATCGTTGGCCTGGCGATAGTCGCGCACGAAGGCGAAGAAGGCCTCATCGCCCATCACCGCCCGCAACTCCGCCAAGAAGCTCGCCCCGCGCGCGTAGACCTGATGGATGTAGGTGGGGCTGTCCTCGTAATCATAGATGGTGCTATCTAAGGGCGCTCCGTGATCCCACCGATAGACGTGATTTTCCCACCACCAGTTCGTCAGCTCTGGATGATAGCGCTCGTAGTAGAGCAACTCGCTGTATTTAGCGAAGGATTCATCCAACCACGGCTCGTAGATCTGATTGTTCCCCACGGCCCCATACCACCACTGATGGGCCATCTCGTGCACGCCCAGGTTGACCAGCAGTGAGAGCGGATTGTCGTTGTAGGTGGCGTAGGCGTAACCGCTCAGGCTCACCAGGCCGGAGTATTCCATCCCCCCGTAGTAGGCGTTCTCGGCGATGACCAGTTCCCCGTAAGGATAGAGGCCGTAGTAGGCTTCGAAGAGCGGCAGCGCGCGCTGGGCCGTCTCGATGATGGCTTGGCCGCTCTCCCCGTGCTCCGGCAGGACGTAGGATTTGATCGGCGTCCTCCCGGCATGCCCCTCGAGGAGTTGGTATTCCGTGCTCGCTAAGAAGGCGAAGCTCCGCGCTGCCGGCACGCGATAGCGTCGCGCGGGCGCGGCGGCGGAGATGGCGCCGGTCGCGGCAATCACTACCTCCGGCGCGGCGCGCAGCGTCACCTCATAATCCGCCAGGGGATAGACGACCGGATCGCCCACAGGATGATAGCGCCACGTCTGCCAGCCTTCGCCCGCGACGTAAGGCGCCAGCGTGGGATGCCAATCGCCCACCTGGATGACCCGCTCACCCGCGCCGAAGTTGCCGATGGGCGGCCACGAGGTCGAGGCTACCGGTGGGATCTGCATCCCGTAGGTGAGCTTCACCCGCGCGGGGGCGCCGGGCGCGAGCGGCACGGTCGGCGTGATGTGGAGCATGATGTCGTCCAGGGTGAATGGCGTGATCCGCTGCGTCCATTCGGTGGTCGCCTCGACGTTGTAGAGCGTGAACGCGCCCGGTTGATGCGCGACCGGCGCTGCTAAGACGATCTCCGGCCACGTATCGGGCGAGTCGTTGTGCAGCGTGATGTGGTGGATTACGTCTAAGCGGCGATCCTCGTAGTTGAGGTTGATCTCCAGCGCGTGATGAGGGCGCCCGGCGGGCGGCGGCGTCACCAGCGGCGTGGGGGTCGGTGTGGGTGTGGGCGTCGAGGTGGGCGGCGGCGTGGGGGTGGCGGTTGCGGTCGGCGGGGATGTCGGCGTGGGCGTCAAGGTGGGGATCGGCGGCGCGCCGCGCTCGGCGCATCCGCTCGCGGCGGTGATCATCAGCCCCAGGAGGAACAAATACAGAAGAACTCTTTCTAATTTGAATGGCGTCATAACCTCACCCTTGCGAAGGTTGCGCTAGAATTACAGAATCAAAAGCCCGTTGGTATGTGACAGAATCCCTTGGTTGAAAGGCTCTTTCGTAACCTTCGCAAGGTTTCCTTATCTCTGGCGTCATAACCTCACCCTTGCGAAGGTTGCGCTAGAATTACAGAATCAAAAGCCCGTTGGTATGTGACAGAATCCCTTGGTTGAAAGGCTCTTTCGTAACCTTCGCAAGGTTTCCTTATCTCTGGCGTCATAACCTCACCCTTGCGAAGGTTGCGCTAGAATTACAGAATCAAAAGCCCGTTGGTATGTGACAGAATCCCTTGGTTGAAAGGCTCTTTCGTAACCTTCGCAAGGTTTCCTTGATTCTCCCTCAATAATGCGAGACCACGGGCGTGCCGATGGGCGCCCAGTTGTAGAACCACTCCGCGTCGGGTGTGGCCAGGTTGACGCAGCCATGGCTCATCGGCGTTCCGAAGTTGCTGTGCCAATATGTGCCATGCAGGCCGTAGCCCTTGTAAAAATACATCGTGTAGGGCACGTTGGGCAGATAATAGCCGGGGCCGCTCATCGTGGTGGAGACATATTTAACGTAGATCTCGTAGGCTCCGACCACCGTGGGCGTCCACTGCGTGCCGGTGGAGGCCAGCGCGGTGTAGACCGGCGTCTGGCCCTCGTAGGCGGTGACGGTCTGCGTGCTGAGATTGACGTCGATCCATTTGCCGCTGCGCGTTTCTGATGGGGGCGGCGGTGGTGAAGGCGGCGTGGGCGTCGCATCGACCGGCGCATCGCCGTCGGGAATCGTGAGTTCCTGCCCCACGTAGATGAGGTTCGAGCCGAGGCCGTTGGCCGCGCGCAGCGCCGCGACGGTCGTGCCGTGGCGGCGGGCGATGCTGAAGAGGGTGTCGCCCCGCTGGACGGTGTGGGCGCCGCCCGGCGTCGGCGGCGGGGGATCGGCTTGCTGGCCGGGGATGGTGAGCCGCTGCCCCACGTAGACCCACGAGGTGAGCGACAGGCCGTTGGCGGAGGCCAAGGCGCTTGCGCTGATGTTGTTTCGCGCCGCGATGCTGATCAGCGTGTCGCCGGGCCGGACGATATAAGCATTGTCCTCGGCTGGCGGCGCGGGACCGGGCGCCAGGCCGGGGATGGTGAGCCGCTGCCCTACGTAGAGCCACGTGTTCACCGGCAGGCCGTTGGCCTCGGAGAGTCGCTGGACGCTCACGCCGTAGCGCCGCGAGAGACTGTAAAGCGTCTCGCCCGCCTGGACGATGTGGGCCTCTCCTGTCTCGCTCTGGGCCATCGCTGGCGCGGGATTCACGATCAGGCCAATGAGCAGGCTCAGGCTCATGGCTAGATGTATCCACGGTTGGATGCGCAGGATTCTGTTCATTTGCGTTAGTCCTCAGTATCAGCATATCATATCAGCAGATGAAGCAGATGAAGCAGATAAAGCAGATGAAGCAGAAAGGCAAACAGTCACACAACATCAATTTGGGTTCGTAGTAAGCCTCGAAGCGGAG
>JBKHCQ010000183.1:0-7141 GCA_046541755.1 Anaerolineales bacterium
ACTTTAGTCCCCGTAACTGGAGGTTAGCTGAAAAGAGACGTTACCCAAAAGTGTCTATCTAACTTAAACTATGCCGATTTAGCTTTAATTTAGCTTCGATTGGATAATGGCGTCCGCGTGAGTTTGCGGGGCATCGTCACGGTGAAGGTGCTGCCGCGATCCTTCACGCTCTCCACTTCGATGTGCCCGCCATGCGCTTCTATGATCTCCCATACCACCGACAGGCCAATGCCCATCCCGCCAAAACGGCGGGTCGTCGAACCATCTACCTGATAAAAGCGCTCGAAAATCAGCTCCAAATTCTCCGAATCAATGCCGATGCCCTGATCCGAAATCGCCAAGATGATCGCGTCGGGCGTTGACCAGCCCTGGATGGTCACGACGCCTCCCTCGGCGCTGAACTTGACAGCGTTCTCGATCAGATGGGTGAACGCCAGGCGCAGGCGGTCGAGATTGCCGGGGACGTAGGGCAAATCCGGCGGAATTTCCATCTCGAAGCGCACACCTTGCGCCTCCGCCTGGGATTTGAATTCTGCGATCACCATGTTGAACAACCGATAGATGTTGATCGGCAGCACCGTCGTCAATTCCACGCGCCCCTTCAAGGACGTGAGGCTCTCCACCATGCGATGCAAGCTCTGGGCGCGCCGGGTAATGGTGTTGAGCATCTCTTTCTGTTTTGTCGTCAGCGGCCCGACATCCTCCTCAATCAGGACATTGGCATAGCCCGAAATTAGGCCCAAGGGCGTGCGCAACTCGTGGCTCACATTTTGAATCATCTGGAGGCGGATTTCATTGAGCAGACGCGCGTCCTTGTAGGCTTGCTTTAACTCGCGCGTCTGCTGGCGAAGTCGCGCCAGCAATTGCGCATTGTCCAAAATCAGGGCTGCCTGATTGGCCAACGCCTGAATCCACGTCATCCGCTCGCGGAGATCCTCATCGCGCCGGGGCTGTTCCACCGCGATGAGCAACAGCCCAACTTTGCGATTCTTGGTCTGCAAAGGGTGCAGGGAAACCGGATAGGGCGGCAGGTGATCCATCACCCCAGATAGCTCAGTATAGCGCTCCCGGATGAGATGTTGCATCTCCGGCAAGATGACGTAGGCGCGCTGCATACCGGAGGTCAAGCGTTTCACACCCGTCATCGTGATGAAGTTCGAAAGATAGGTCGGCTCCGCCAAATCCGGCGTAGCGGCCCGCTTGGTCCATACCAGCGTATCTCCCTGCTCGCCCGACCCATCTTCTTTGTCGTTCTCAACAAAAAGCCCGATCTCCACCACGCCTCGGATCTTGCTGAGCAGGGTGCGGGAGAAAATGTCCAAGATCACCGGCGTCTCGTAGGCGGCCAGCATCTCCATCTCGGCGTTGATGAGTTGCCGCAATAACTGCTCGCTGCGGGAGCTGGCCTCGTAGTGACGCGCGTGCTGAAGCAGCACTTCCAATTGCGTCGCCACCGTCTCCAAGAAATGTATCGCCTCCGGGCTGATGTCAATCGGCTCATTATGCGCGACAGCCAAGATACCTTGGACATGCCCGTTGGCGTGAATAGGCGCAGCGATCACCGTGCGCGCGCCGCCGGCCCACGCCATAGGTTGCGACGCTGTGCGATAAAAAAGCTGTCCCTCGCACACCCTTTTCCACGGCGTCTCCGCCAACGATAGCTCACCCTCCGGCCAATAGGAATCCGAAGCGGCATACAGCAGATCCCCCCGCCGCTGGAAGAATGCCTGATAAGTATACGGCATCTGCGACCGCAGGAGTTGGAGCGTAGGTTTGAGCACGCCGCTTTGATCGCGACCGGCGGTGTTCACCACCAACTCGCGCAGCATCTGCGCCTCCTCTAACCGCTGCCAGACCGCCTCGTGTTGGCGCGCGCTTATCAGCGCCCGCGTCAATTGATCCGCGATAATCTGGAGCACGGCCATCTCGCCAGCCGAAAAGCCATCTGGCTGAGCCGATTGGACATCTACCACGCCAATGACCTCGCCGTGGTAGCGCATCGGCGCGCTCAGCTCGGCGCACATCCCCGGCGCCAACGTCGCAGAGATCTGATCCTGACGGCTCGAATCTAACGCGGAGAGAGCGCGCACCTGACCCGTCTGCGTGACGCTCCCCACCAAGTGCGACGATCTGATTTTGAGGCGATGATGTTCCGCCGCCCATGCCGCACCATTTTCATGATTCACGGCGCGCAACACGGCATACCCACCATTTTCATCGATGAGAAAGACGCTCACCCATTCAAAGCCCAAGTGATTCGCAATTGATCGCACCGCGCGCTCAAGCAGCTTATCCGGGTAGAGCAGTTCGCTCAGTTCACGGATCACGGCGAACGCGGCCTGCGTCCGCTCCTCTTGCCGATGAACGTGACCGAACGCTTGCTGATGGGCCATCGCCTGTCCCATCAGCGCCGCGACCTCCAACAGCGCCTCGCGCTGCGATTTATCCAATGAGGTAGCATAGGGCAACGCCAACATCAGCCCCATAGAGTTGATGGAGCTGATGGGAGGCTCAGCCCCGTCGCTTGGCCCCACCGGCGCCGAGAGGAGCACAAAGGTATAACGATGGCTGAGTCCCAGCTCGCGAGCTGAAAGGCTCTCGGCGGCCCGCTCTTGCGGCGGCGCGGCGGCGAGATATTCGCGAATTTTCCGCTGCACCTCCGGGCGGGAGACGTAAGCGCCAGAACCTCCAACTATCGTGATTCCTTCCGTATCCCTCATAATCCAGCCGATGCACTCCACAGCACACTGTACCACATTCTGGATAATCTTACCTGCGGTCGCCACTACGCCAGCGTCTTTCATTGGTTTATCCTTGAGGGCGTTCCTCTCTCAACCCTCGCTTTAAATTCGCTTCGATCCGGCTACTCTTCCAATCGAATTCCCGTGCGCTGCGCCAAGAGGGCCAAGGAGCGCGCGGCCTCCCGGAGAGCCGCTGTCAGTTGCGGCGAGACGCCATCGGACGTCAGCGGGGGCTGACGTCCAATCTCCCCGCCGATGCGCCCCACCGCCTCCGAAAGTGCTAAGAAATCCCCCAATGCTTGCCAATTCGTCTCGCCGTAGGGCATGGCGGGCGCTTCGAACTCGTCGCCCCATTGCGGGCCGCGCGCCCGCGATCTCGTGGGCGCGGCAGCGGCCAGGCGCGAAATCTCCGGGAACGAGGGTTGGCGCACGCCAGAAAGCGCCGCGCGAATGCGCTGCTCAATGTCGCTCAGATCTTCCGCGTTGCGCACAAAGTCCAGTCCATCGGTCTCGATCACCAGCAGCGCCGTCGCCTCGTACGCCGCGAAGAGATCCTCGTAGGCCTGGCGCAGCGCGCTGATGTACGCGCGATCCATTGACCGCTCATAGGGCCGATCCCGCATCGCGATCCGATCCATCAGCGTGTCGGTCTCCGCCCGGAGATAGACCACCAGATCCGGCGGCACGATCTTCTCCGAAAGTACGGCGTAGAGCTTGTCGTACATCTCCAACTCGTCGCCGGTGACGTTGAGATGCGCGAAGAGCTGATCCTTGCGGAAGAAATAATCGGCCAACAGCGCGCCTTGTTGCAGCATCCCCAGCGCCCTCTGCTGCTGGCGATAACGGTTCAGCAGGAAGAAGAGTTGGGTCTGGAAAGCGTAACGGGCGCGATCGCCGTAGAAATCCGAAAGAAAGGGGTTCTCGTCAAAGGCCTCGAGCAGCGTGCGCGCGGAGAAGCGCGGCTGTAACAGCCGCGCCAGCGTCGTCTTCCCCACGCCGATGACGCCCTCGAAGGCGATATACGGGTGATTGGTTGAGATATTCACGCGATTTTGTTATCCTCCTGTGGGAATCAGTTGAAAGTTACAAGTTGCAAGTTGCGAGTTGAAAGTTGCAAGTTGCGAGTTGAAAGTTGTCCAAAGTCAAAGGTCAAAAGCTTTGCGTCCTTGCGCCTTGGCGTCATTGCGTTTTTGAGGATACTTTCGTCAAGCGAAAAAGTCAAGAATTTCAAGTTGCAAGGATCACGACGCCGCGTCCTGGCCGGCGAGATATCCGCCGGAGAACGCCGCCTGGAGATTGAAGCCGCCCGTATCGGCGGCGAGATCCAACACCTCGCCCGCGAAATAGAGACCCTCGATTTTGCGGGAGGCAAAGGTCATCGGATTGATCTCTTTGAGAGCGACGCCGCCCGCCGTGACCATCCCCGATTCTAACGGCAGCGAGCCGGTGATCTGCCAGCGGAAATCCTTCAGCAGGCGCGCGATGCGCGCTCGCTCCTCGGCGCGGATGGTGTGAATCGGGCGCGAGGCATCGATGCCGCTGAGGCGCGCCAACACTTCTGCTAACCCGGTGGGCGCCCACCCCTTGAGCAGCCGCCGCAGATGGCGCTGAGAAAAGTGCTCGAACTCGCGTTGCAGCCGCGTCTGCACTTGATCATTGGTCATCCCCGGCTTGAGGTCAATTGAGAGGATCACCTCTTTGCCGGCGCGCAGCGCATCGACCACGCCCAGCGACGCGGTGAGGATCATCGGGCCGGAGACGCCGAAGTGGGTGAAGAGCATCTCGCCCGTGGACGGCATCGGGTAAGGCAAGCGCAGTTCTTTGAGTTTGCCCTCCGGTTTCTTGGCATAAAAGGTGCAACGCGAATTCCGCAAGCTCACGCCCTGAAGCTCCTTGGCCTGCGCGCGGTTCTCCACGGTGAGGGGCACCAGCGCGGGGCGCAGCGGCGCGACCGTGTGGCCGACCTCCTGCGCCATCCGATACCCGTCGCCGGTGGAGCCGGTGGCCTGCCATGAGGCGCCGCCCGTCGTCACGATGACGGCATCCGCCGGCAATTGCTCGCCGCTCCAGAGGCGCACGCCCTTGACGACCTCCCCCTCCACCCAGAGGCGATGCACCTCCGCCAGATAGCGGATCTCGGTGCCGTGCTGGGTCGCGTAGCGCACGAGCGCGTTGCGCACCTCGGTGGCCTCACCCGCGGCGGGGAAGATGCGCCCGCCGCGCTCGACCTGCGTTTCGACGCCGTAGCGCGCCAACAACGCCAACAGCTCCTCGCGGAAGAAGCGATAGTAGGCGTTGCGCAAAAATTGCCCCTGCGGGCCATAATGCGCCAGGAATTTCTCTATCGGCGCGGCGTTGGAGAGATTACAGCGTTCCTTGCCACTGACCAGGATCTTGTTCCCGGCCTCACGCATTTTCTCGATCAACAATACATCCGCGCCTAACTCAGCCGCCCGCCCGGCGGCCATCAAACCAGCCGCCCCGGCTCCCACCACAATCACACGTTTACGCATACGTTCCTCTGCTTCTCTCGATCCAATCCCACCACAATCAATCGCAACGTTGTCTCCTCCGATTTATTTTCCAGATGATGATACTCGCCCGCCCGCACCCAACACGCATCCCCCGGTCGCAGCGGGCGCGCGACGATGGGGCTGCCGGGCGTGGGGCGATGATAGAGCATCCCCACGCCCGCGATTACATAATAAATGCGATCCTCAGCCTCGGCACTCTGCTCCCCCGATGCAGCCCCCGGCGCTACACGCACATCGTGCAGAAAGGCGAAGATCGCATCCGCCAGCAGATTTTCTTCCGTGCCGGACAGCTCGCTGAAGAGCCACCGCACGACCATCGATTGCCCCTTGCCTCCTGCCCCCTGCCCCTCGTCATACCGCACCGCCTTGATGTTTAGCGCGCGCTTGTAGATCACGCCCGCGATCTGGTCATGGGGCGCGCGGTTGATGTTGGCCCGGGCCTCCGGCTGATGAAAGTCCTCCGCCGGGATGGGTTTCGGTTCCCAGGGTCGGTCGTCGTGTTGAGTGTGATCAGCCATACATCACGCCGCCGGGCCTTGCCCCACGGAGATTCGCGACGCATCAGCTTTGGCGATGATGTGGCGCGCCGCCTCGTAGGTAATCGTATCGCACAACACCACGGCGGGCGCATCCCGCGCGGCGCGGCGCAGGGCCGCCGCGCGCGTCATCACGTGGCCGATCATCATATATTCGCGGCGGCGCTCGCTGCCCAGCGAGCCGCAGAATGCCTCGCCAGTCGCCACGCCGATGGCGCAGGCTAGATTTTGTTCGGCCAGCGCCTCGTGGACTTTCAGCGCCGCTTGGATGCCACGTTCTGGATCATCGCTGTGGGAGAGCGGCGGCAGCCCCATCGCCGCCGTCAGGATCACGCCCGCATCGGCGGCGCGAAGCGCGTTGACGCTGCCCGCGTGCCGATAGAGCGCCATCTGCGTCGCGCGCATCGCCGCCTGGATCTGATCCAGCGGGGCATCGGCAGCCAGCGTCGGCAGGTGAATGGAAAGCACCGTGAGCGGCCGAATTTCCGCCGGCCATCCTGCCGGGTTCTTCTTAAAATGGTTCAGCACCGCGCCGGGGATGTAGGAGCGCAGTGCCTTTTCCATCTCCAAGGCGAGAGGCGGCGGCGACGACTCGACCGGCGGCAGGGGATAGCGCACATCCTCCAGCCGGCAATCGCCCTGGGGCAGGCGCTCGCCGATGCACTGGTTCGCGATCAGTGCGTGGGCGCGCGCCGAAAGCCGGATCGCGCCCGCTGCGCTCTGCCGGGCCAGCGCGCGGGCATTCCCCACCGGCGCGCCGATGGTCAAGATCTCCCAGCGGCCCAGCGCGCCGCCGACGCCCGCGATGCGCGCCTCGCCCACATCCACGCCCACGCGCAGCGAGAGGCTGAGGGCGTCGGTGACCGCGTAATCGTGCAGCATCCGGCGCAGGGTAAGCCCGCACTGCGCGGCGCGGCGCGTCATGGTCGCCAACGATTTCTCGCTCCTGCCATCTTTCTCGATGGCGGGCCAGATCGCCAGCACGCCAGATGCCGAGCACTTGATCACGTCGCCGCCCTGTACCTTGACGAAATCGACCAACTGGCCGAAGTAGGCGTTGAGCGCGTTCGAGAGCGAAGCCGCAGGCGCGGTCGCCTGGGCGGATCGGCTCTTGACTAAGGCGGAGACGCCTGCCATATCCACATAGAGCACCGCCGCCGAGAAGCTTTGCTCCCACGGCGTTTTCGCCATATCGGGGCGCCGATGGAGATGCCGCACGACGTACATCGGCGCGTAGCTCGCCAATGACTCCAGCAATTCCATCTCCTCGCTCGTGGCCATGATGTTATTGTTCATAGGTTACTTTGTCCTTTCAATTGTTCGTAGTTCA
>JBKHCQ010000184.1:0-7141 GCA_046541755.1 Anaerolineales bacterium
CTAGATTGGCGTAGGCGCCGCGATAGCTGGGGGGCAGCAGCGCGGCGAGCTGGTACATAATCTCGTCGGTGATCTGTTGGCGCTCGGCGCTGCGCACGCGGGCGCCACCGGCATCCACGTAAAAGGGATCGCCCACGCGGATGTGAAATTCGGTGCGCTTGAGCCGGGGCAGATTGGAGAAGACCTGCTCCACGCCATAATGCGCGATGGGTATGATGGGCGCGCCGCTGCGCAGGGCCATCATCACCATGCCGGGCCGGCCCTGCTGAAGATGGCCGTCGTGGCTGCGCGTCCCCTCCGGCGAGATGACCAAAATTTTGCCCTCGTCCAGCGCCTGCAATCCCTGCCGGAGCGCCGTGAGATCGATTTCCTCGCGGTTCAGGGGGATCAAACCCCACATATCGAAGAGGCGCTTGATCAGCGGATGGCGCCAGTTTTCAACCTTGGAGAAGCCCGTCAGCGGGCGATCCATCAGTTGGGTGAAGAAGATGGGCACTTCCACCACATTGATGTGGTTGGCGACGGTGATGAGCGGGCCGTCCATCGGGACCTTCTTCAGCCGCTCAGATTCGATGTCGCAGACGACCTCGGTGAGCGCCTTCACGGCGTGATTGATCACGTACATCAATGGGCCAGCATTGGATAAGGTAGATTTCGATTTCATAGTCCTCTGTGTTTTGGATTTTTTGTTTTTACTTGACGTGTCGGAAAATGTAGCAGGTATAAGCAGATAGGGCGCAAAATAGCACTGAGAAAGCACAGAGAGGCACAGGGATGTAAATTTCTCTGTGTAACTCAACTTCCGCGCAACCGATGCAACAACGGCGCGACCTCTTCTAACGGCCCTTCGTAGGTCGGGGGCGGCGAGATTTCGCTGCGGTCGGTCGCGGGGCCGGGCACGAGGTAGGTCTGGCAGCCCAGGCGGGCGGCGACCATATCCATACCCTCGTCGCCGATTACCAGCGCGGCCTCCGGCGGGCAGGCGAGTTCGTCTAAAATTTCCTGGAAGTAGCGCAGATCGGGCTTCACATAGTGACTGTTCTCGTAGGTCGTGACCTTGTGATAGGGGAAGTCCGCGACGCCGGCCCAGGCGAGTCGCTCGCGCGTGGCGAGGGCGGGGAAGTAGGGGTTGGTGGCGATGACCACGTCGTAGTTTAGCTCGCGGGCGGTCTGGATGACGCGGGGCGCCGCCGGGCGCGGTCGCGCATAGCGCCGGAGAGCGGGAAAATCTTCCTGGTAGAATCTTTCCAGGTGGGGATAGAGTTGTTCGCGCGTCAGGCCGGTGAGCGGGTAGAAGACCGCCTCGAAGGCTTCCTCGTTCGTGCGCGAGCCATCGTTGGCGGCGATGGCGATCGTACCCTGCTGTAAAGCGTGCATGAGGCGCTCCGCCGGCACCAACTTAGCGCAGCGCGCCGTCAATCCCCGGAAATAGTGCGGCATCAGATCCGCGACTAAGTCATAATCTAAGAGCGTGCCGTCCAAATCGAAGAGCGCGGCTTGCAGGCGTGTCATCGGGCGCTACTCCTCATCAATCCCCCACCAATACATATCGGCCAATTTGCGATGCTCCTGTCGCAATTTGATATAACTTTCGTGGCGATGCTCGTCAATCTTCCCTTCCTCCAGGGCCGCGATCACCGCGCAACCCGGATCGACGGTGTGGCTGCAATCGGAGAACTGGCAGTCGGGTACATAGGGCGCGATGTCGGGATAGTAGGCGTCGATCTCCTCCGGGTCGAGATCGAAGAGCGCCAACGCGCGGATGCCGGGCGTATCCGCCACCCAGCCGCCGACCGCCAACTCGACCAGTTCCGCCACGCGCGTGGCGTGCCGGCCCTTGCCCGTGGCCTGGCTCACCGCTTTGACGCGCTTGCCCAGCTCTGGCTCCAGCGCGTTGAGCAGGCTCGACTTTCCCACGCCGGACGGCCCGACCAGCGCCGAGATCCGATCCTGAAGATGCTTGCGGAGCTGATCGACGCCCGCGCCCGTGAGCGCGCTGGTGTAGAGCACCCGGTAGCCGATCTCGGCGTAGATGTTGAACTTGGCCTCCACTTCCGCCTGAGTTGCCAGATCGATCTTGTTGACGCAGATGAGGCTGGGGATCGCTTGTCGCTCCGCGCCGACCAGCAGGCGATCCAACAGGCGGAGGTTCGGCTCCGGCTGAGTGTAGGCCAGCACAAAGACGACCTGATCGGGGTTGGCGATGAGCACCTGTTCGCGCTCGCGCAGATACCCCTGGCGATCCCAGCGGCGCGTGCCGCGCCCCGACGCCAGCGGCTTGAGCCGACTGAGCGCGCGCTTGCGCTCCAATACCTCCTCGATGATGTGCGTGCCGTCGGGTAGCGTTTGATAACGCACCCGGTCGCCGATGGCGACAATTGTCGTATCCTGGTGCTCCTTCTTGAGTCGTCCCCGAATCCGCGCGACGATCTGCTCGCCCGCTTCCGTCAAGATTGTATAAAAACTACTCTGGCACTTGATCACTCGTCCAACGGCTAAATCCTTCGTCATCCTCGCTCCCTACTCCCATACTCCCTTGCCCGATACCGCTAACAGTGTACCATGGTGCGGAAAGGAAACAAGGAAATTATCTTCTCGAACTTCTACCTTCCGGGAAGCTATGAGCGGATTTTCTCAAGCTAAAATTGCCCGGTTAAGACAGTTTCCCGGCAGTGTCTGGCTAATCGAAGCTTCCCGGAAGGTTTAGGTAAGGATAGGAAATAAAACAAAACAATGAAAAAGAGACACTGGTTGAAATTAGCTCTGTGGGCGATGCTGAGCGCGTTGCTCTTGCTGGCGTGCCGGCTGACGCCGCCGAGCTTGCCCGTATCGCCGATCTCGCCGCTGCCGGAGAGTGTCCTCGCGACGCCCGCGCCCGACGAGCCGACTGGCCCGACGTCCACGGTAACGTTAGCCCCATCCCGGACGCCTACGCCGGACGCGGATGCTGAGAACGAGGTCTTCTTGCCCGTCATCGTCGCCCAGGAGCCGACGCCCACGCCGACGCCTGAGCCGACCGCAACCCCATCACCGACGCCCACACCTTTGCCGCCGCCGGTATCCAAGCCCTCGTTCGGCGTCCAGATCGACCCGAACACGGATGACCTCTCCCAGGTGTTGCGCTGGGTGGAGGGGATGGGCTTCGGCTGGATCAAGGTGCAGGTGGAGTGGGTGTACGTCGAGTACGAGCCGGAGACTTATCGTTGGGATGCGTTGGATCGCCTGGTGCGATTGAGCCACGAGTTCGAAATGGATCTGCTGATCGGCGTGGTCGATGCGCCGGCGTGGCTCCGCGTTGATCCGGGCTACAATGGCCCGCCGGAGGACCCCGCCGAGTTCGGGCGCTTTATGGGGGTGATGGCGGAGCGCTACGCCGGGCGCGTGGCGGCCTACGAGCTGTGGAACGAGCCGAATCTCTCCCGCGAGTGGTACGGCGCGACGTTAAATCCGGCGGCCTTCGTGACGCTGGTGGAGCATGGCAGCCGGGCCGTTCGCGCCGCCGACCCGCAGACGACGATTGTCAGCGGCGCGCCCGGCGTCACCGGCATCGATGACGGCATCGATGCGATAGATGACCGGCGCTTCCTGCGCGAGATGTTGGCGGCGGGGCTGCCCCAGTGGGTCGATGCCATCGGCGTCCATCCCTACGGCTACGGTAATCCGCCCCAGGAGCGGGCCGTCGACGAGACGCACCTGCGCGCGGCCTGGAACGAGCACCCCTCCTTCTTCTTCTTGGACACGCTGGAGGACTACCACGCGATCCTGACGGAGGCCGGCGTCGACCTGCCGCTCTGGCCGACGGAATTCGGCTGGGCGGCCGCCGATGGCATCCGCCCCACCAACCTCCCGCCCGACTTCCCCTATCCCTACGCGGCGTGGGTCTCCGAGCAGGAGCAGGCCGATTATCTCATCACGGCGTGTAAGCTTATGCGGGAGCGCCCGTGGATTGGCCCGTTTTTTGTCTGGAACTTGAATATGAGCGTGGTCTGGGGCCGCGAGCGCCCGGAGGCGCTCTTCAGCCTGCTGCGCCCGGACACGTCGTATCGCCCGGCGTATATCGCGTTGCGGGTGCATCAGCCGTGAGCGATGCGATTGGAGTGAGTTACGGAGTTTTTAATTCGTAGCCAGACACGAATGCCGTGACGCGCTACTCAAAAAGCTCCTAGTCCCCGTCCCCGGGGACGGCCAAAAAAGTCTTTCTCGCTTTATAGACGTCCCCGAGACGGGGGCTTTGAGCTAATTGATTCGGTAGATCTCGTCAATCAAAAACCGCCCGCAGTCGGCGCATCGACTGCGGGCGGTGGTGTATCAGGTTCTAAAAAGGGGACTGGCGCCTATTTGCTGGGCGGCTTCTTCCCCATCTCGATTTGCATCTCCAGCAACTCATCCTCTTTGCCTTCGACGATGAGCCGCGCCTGTTCCGGCCAAGTCTCCAGGTGGCGGGTGCGCAGGCCGGTTTCTGCGATCAGGGCGTCAAGCTGTTCCGGCTCGTAGCGCGCCAACTGCTCGAAGATCTCGATGCCTAATGTGTTGAGCACCATCTCGCTCTTGCGCCCCAGGCCCCAGATGCGTGTGAGATCGTCGGGGTGGACGATGGTGCGCTCCATCTCTGCGGGCATTTCCTCTATTTCAGGTTCGGCGGCCATCGCACTGATCGCACTGAAGGAGAAATCGGCGGCGCCGGCCCGCGTGGTGCGCCAGCGATAATCCGCATCCAGCGATTGTTTGAAATCCTCCAGAATGCCGGGCCTGTCGTGCAGCGACCACGCATCGCCCATCCAGCGGTAGAGCAGGCCGCAGCGGATCTGCTGCGCGTAGGGGGTTTGGTTCCAGCGGTCAAGTTCTTTGTAAATCTCCCGGACGATGCCCAAGTTCTGATTGACCCAGCCCATCGCGTGGGGATCGTTGCAGGCGGGGGCGGCGGGCGGGCGGCAGATGTGGTTCATCTCGGTGATGTAGACCGGCACATCCTTCCATTTGCCGGGGATGCGCTCCATAAAGAGGCGATAGACCTGGAAATCGAAGTAGTGATCGCCTAACGGGCCGGAGCCGTTGCCGAACTTCGTCAGCTCGGTGACGCGCTTGGGATCGGGGCCGTGGATGTAGGCGTGGAGGATGACGCCGTCGAGCGCGTCGATGTGGTCCAACATCGTCGTGTAATAATCCAGCGGGCGCCAGTGGGCGTTGCCCAGCAGCTTGAGATCCATATAGTTGTAGGGATCGACCGCGCCGGTGCAGACGATGCTGTTGGGCAGAATGGCTTTGATCTGGGCGTAGGTCTTGTTGAACGCCTCGGCGTACATCTCGGCGGTGATGTGCTCGTTGGGATGCTCGAAGCCGCCGGGATGCTCGCGCGGGTTATTCTGCTCGTTGGCAATCTGGATCGTCCAGGTGTACTCGCTCTGCGATCGATCCGGGCGCTTGAGGTATAACTCCGTCCAGCGCGCGGCGGCCTTGGCGAAATCGTCATAATATTGCCGCTCCGGCAACGTTCCATTCGGCTCGTAACCGTTATTGAGCCGGACGATCACGCCGTACCCCTGGTCGGCCCAATCCCACAGGCGATTGCGCAAATCGCCATTGAGATTGACGTGCTGCGGCTCCCGGCCGCAAACCTCGGTGAAGAAGACCCAGCCCTTCTTGTTCCGGCTCTGGAAAAGGCTGCGGATGGGATCGCGCGTGTGGGGATCGTCGCCTAACGTGACCGCGTGGATGCCCTGGATGTGCGGCGAGAGGCCCGTGGGCAGATCCATCTGCGTGGCCGGCTGACGCTGATCCTCGCCCGCCGGCGCCTTGAGATACCACGCGGCGACATACCCTTCCCAGAGCGCGGGCGTGCGGACGTGCAACCACTCGCCCTCCTGCCCGACCTTGCGGCCGGTCGTCCGCTCATCTTCCAGCGAGGTGAGCATCGTGCCGTGCGGAATCCACCATACCTGGTCATGATTTGTGCCCGGCCCGCCGCGCACTTTGAGGCCGAACTCTGGGCTTTCGACCTGGACGTACTTGGTCGGCTTGCCCGTCGCCGGCGTGGGGATCACGGGCGCGGAGGTCTTCTCCAGCTTCAAATACCAGGCTGCCGTGTACCCTTCTTTGCCGGCGGGCGTCTTGACCTGGAGCCATTCCCCATGCTGCCCGATCTTACGGCGCACCTCGGCGGGCGGTTCTAAGGCTTTGAGCGTGGTCCCGTGCGGCATCTGGTCGACTTGGGCATGCCCGATGTCGGGGCCGCTGCGCAATTTGAGCGGCGTCTCGGGGCTATCGACCTGGACTAAAGTGATCTCGGCCTCCTTTTGGGGCGTCGGCTCGCGGGCCGGGAGCTTGAGATACCACGCCGCGACATAGCCCGTCTTGCCCATCGGCGTGCGCACCCACAGCCACTGGCCGTTCTTCCCGACCTTGCTGCGGGTAATGTCGGCCTCCTCTAACGACCCCAACGCCTCGCCGTGATCGACCTTGGCGACCAGATCGCTGCCGACGTAGGGCGCGCTCCGCACATTGAGGTAGCCGATCTCCGGGCTGTCAATCTGCACGTCGATGGTCGTCTCGGCGGGCGCGGCGGGCTGCTCCGGCTTCGAGCCGCCGAACGGCTCCAGATAGGGTGTGGGATCGATGAGGTCGTGGGGGAAATCTGTCGCGCCGCTCTGAGTCGCGCCCTGCTTCTTGAGCGAGAAGTGGAGATGCGCGCCGAAGGAGTTGCCGGTATTGCCCGCCAAGCCGATCAACTGGCCAGTCTGGACGAATTGTCCGCGCGTCACGACGACTTCAGAAAGATGGGCGTAGATGCTGATGTAGCCATCCTTGTGCTGGATGCGGACCTGATTCCCGTAGGGCTTGCCGTTGGGATTGGAGTTGCCGTCCAGGCGCACATCGCTGACGAAGCCATCGGCGACGGCGTACAACTCGCTGCCCTCCGGCGCCATAAAATCGATGCCCTCGTGTCCCGGTAGACCGAATTTTTGATAGAACTCGGGGCGCGCGCCAAATTCTTGCGTGATTTTTCCATATTCTGTGGGCCAACGCATACGGAAAGCCATCTTGAATTCTCCTTTTCTTAACGGTTCTTGAGGTTGATGGCCATGATGAGCACATGGCCAATTAGAAGATAGGGTTTCGTCTCCATCTTGTGCTTGTGCTTGTG
>JBKHCQ010000185.1:0-7029 GCA_046541755.1 Anaerolineales bacterium
GCCCCCGGCGCCTTCAACGAGGGCCTCATCGAGCTTGGCGCGACGCTCTGCACGCCGCACTCGCCCCAGTGCCTGCTGTGCCCGTGGCGCGAACTCTGCCAGGGACGCGCGGCCGGCGATCCAACGGCCTTCCCCGCGCCGCGGCCGCGCAAATCCATCCCCCACTATGATGTCGCGGCGGCTGTTACGTTGCACGGCGGGGATCCTTCAGTGGCTCGGCGGGGACGCCGACCACAGCAAGTGCTCGTGGCGCAGCGCCGCCCGGAGGATATGCTGGGCGGGTTATGGGAGTTCCCCGGCGGCAAACGCCAGGCGGGGGAGACGCTGCCGGAAGCCTTGCGCCGGGAATTACAGGAGGAGTTGGCCATCGATGTGCGCGCAGGGGAGGAGTTGATCGTGGTGCGCCACGCCTACACGCACTTTCGCATCACACTCACCGCCTTTCTCTGCGAGTTAGAGGCGGGCGCGCCGCAGTGCATCGAATGCGCGGATGTCCGCTGGGCCACGTTGGAGGAGGTACGGGCGCTGCCGATGGCCGTCACGGATCGGAAGATTGCGGAGAAATTGGAGGAGTATCTCACGAGCTAACCTCGCGAAGGTTGCAAGGGCACTTGACGCAGAAGTTAGGTGTCCCCTCCACAAACCAAACTGATATGAAGTGGTGTGCGGAACCTTCGCAAGGGGAACGCTGCTTCAGGAGAGCGCGGGGAAGTCCGGATGCGGGGCGGCAGCGCCTTCGCGCAGGACGCGCAACATCTGCTCGTGGATGTGGCCGTTGCTGGCTACGATCTCCTCGCCGGAGAGGATCGCCTCCCAAGCGCCGACGTAGTTGGAGGCGCGACCGCCGGCCTCCTGCACGAGCAGAATCCCCGCCGCGACATCCCACGGATGCAACCCCCCTTCCCAGTAACCATCGAAGCGCCCGCACGCCACGTAGGCCAGATCCAAGGCCGCCGCGCCGGCGCGACGCACGCCCTCGGAGCGGCGGAGGAAGTGATCCAAGCGGCGGGTGTTGTTATCGGCCGCGACGCGCCGGGCGTAGGGGAAGCCCGTCGCCAGGAAGGCCCTCGCCAATTCCGCCACAGCAGAGACGTGAATCGAGTGGCCGTTGAGCGTCGCCCCACCGTCCTTCTCCGCTGCGAAGGTCTCATCGCGCAGGGGATCGTAGATCACGCCGACTAACGGCTCTTGATCCACCCAAAGCGCCAGTGAAACACAGATGTGCGGGAAGCCATGCGCGAAGTTGTTCGTGCCATCTAAGGGATCGACCAGCCAGATGGGATCGTCCGTCTGCCAATCGCTGCCGCCGCTCTCCTCGCCCAAGATCCGATGATGGGGAAAGGCTGCCTCCAGGCGAGAGAGAATCAACGACTCGGCGGCGGTGTCCGTCTCGGTGACGGGATTCACGTCGCCTTTGTAATTCACCTGTTGGAGCTTACCAAAGTTCTCCCGAATAATCTCGCCCGCATCGTGAGCGATTTCAATCGCGACCGAAAGTTCTTGTCGCACATTAACCTCCTCGCAGCGCTTGCCACCAGCGCTGCCAAAATGGCGAGGGCGGCGGCGTGGGCGTGGGCGTAGATGTGGGCGTCGGAACCGGCGTCGCGGTGGGGATGGGCGTCGGCGTCGCGGTGGGCATCACGGGGATGACCAAGGTCTCGCCCGATTGGGTCATCCCAGCGTGCTCGCGCGCCCACCGCTCCACATACTCGTCGCTCTTGACGTACGCCAGTTCAGCCTGTAACGTCATCTGCTCCACGACGGCGGCGGTCAGCATCGGCGCCAGCACATCCACCTTCTCCTCTAAAGCCTGATTGGTCTGCCACGCCTGGAAGAATGCCGAGGCCAAGAGCATCACCAAGACGACCAACAGCCCCAAGCTCACCCACATCATCCGTTTGATGACGCGACGCCCTGATTGTTCCTTCATCTTCACGCATCCTTAGATTCCGAACCCTAAATGAACCTCTGAAAAAGAGTATAGCATACAACCCTCACACTTCAATCACGCGCTTGGCCTAACTTCGGGTCTCTGTTTGGAGAAATCCCTCAATTAGTATATCATGGGATTCCCTTCGGGATTCATCCAACAAGTGTTTCAGGCGATATCGCAGGAAAGGATGAACTATGTTAGAGATCGATAAGTCAATCCCTTTATATCAACAATTATATTCGGATTTGAAAGCCTTAATTCAGAACGGCGCTTACACGCCCGGCGATCCGTTGCCCACGCAGCGAGAGATGGAGGCGCAATACGGCGTGAGCCGCGCGACGGTGCGCAAGGCGCAGGGATTGCTGGAGAAAGACGGCTACATCAGGGTAGAGCAGGGCAAGGGCGCTTTTGTGGCGAAGACTTTCGCTACCCCGGACGCCCGCGCCGATTTCAGTTTCGCGGATAGGCTACTGCGCCAGAACAAGGCAACCGCCAATCGACTGCTGAGCCAGGAGTTGGTCGCCGCCGCTCCGAAGATCGCCCAAGCGCTCCAAATCGCGCCTCAGACGGAGGTTATCCGCATCCAACGCCTGTGGCTAATCAATGAAACGCCCATCGCCTTAGACACAAGCTACCTTTCGCCAAAGTTCAACTTCATCTTCCAGGCAGATTTCTCTGACCGGGGAATCCTCGACGTGCTCCAAAAAGATCTAGGTGTGGTCATCGCGCGACAGCACAAGACGGCCCAAGCCTGTTTGGCGACGCCGGCCCAACTCGCCGCGCTCGATCTGACGCCGCCCGCCGCGCTCTTGTGCGCGAGTCGCGCCTCCTATAATCAAGCGGGGGAGATCGTGGAGCACACCACAACCGCCCTCCCCGGTCACAAAATACGCCTCAATCTTTCCGCCGGAGAATACGAGTTGCACGAGGCGAGCACGTAAGAAAGCAAAGCTGCAAAACCACCCATATCTAAATCAAGAATATCTAAACCAAGAATATCTAAACCAAGAAGGAAACAACGCTAATGCCCCAATCGAACGTGGCGGCCATTGTGTTGGCCGCCGGAGATTCCACCCGCTTTGAGCCATCGCCCATCCCGAAACAACTGCTGACCTGGCAGGGCCGCCCGCTGGTCGCGCACACCGCCGATATCGCGTGGGCCGCCGGCCTCGATCCCGTGGTCGTCGTGCTGGGCGCCGAGGCGGATCGGGTGGCGCCCGCGCTGGAAGGGCGACCGGTCCAGATGGTGCGCAATTACCGCTGGGCGGAGGGGATGAGCAGCAGCATCAGCGTGGGGCTGGCGGCGCTGCCCGCCCACACCGAGGCCGCGCTCTTCCTCCCCATCGATCAACCGCTGATCACGCCGCAGGTGCTCCAGGCACTGATCGCGCGCTGGGAAGATGATCCTGCCGCCGATATCGTCGTACCGCGCACGGAAGAGGGGCAACGCGGCACGCCCGTGCTCTTCGGGCGGGCGTACTTCCCAGAGCTGGCGCGGCTCTCCGGCGATGTGGGCGGGCGCGCGCTCTTCGAGACCAACGCCGGCCGGATGGCGTACATCGACGTCAGCCCGCCGGAGATCCTCGCCGACGCGGACACGCCGGAGACCTTCGAGCGCCTGCAAGATTATGCGGGCAAATCCGACCCCGCCGACCGTCTCGATGCCGCGCGCGCCGTGATCTGCGATATGGATGGCGTGCTCTGGCGCGGTCACACACCGATGCCCGGCCTGAAAGCGTTCTTCGATCTGTTAGCCGCGCGCAATCTTCCCCACGTCCTGGTCACGAACAACGCCAGTCGCACGCCCCAGCAATACGTCGCCAAGTTGGCGGAGATGGGCGTCGCGACGACGACGGATCACGTGCTCAACTCCTCGATTGCCACCGCCGCTTATCTGGCGGAGCACGCGCCCCGCGACGCGGTCATCTATCCCATCGGCGGGCCGGGGATCTTCGAAGCGCTGCAAGACCAGGGTTTTCGGCTCTCGGCCGGCGACCGCGCCGATTATGTGGTCGTCAGCTGGGATCGCGATCTTTCGTGGCACAAGCTGGCCACCGCCACCCGCCTAATCCGGGCGGGCGCGGCGTTCATCGGCACCAACCCCGACGTCACCTTCCCGATGGAGACGACGTTGGCGCCGGGCGCCGGCGCGCAACTGGTGTTGCTGGAGGCCAGCACCGACGTCGCGCCGACGGTCGTCGGCAAGCCCGAACCCATCCTCTACCAGCAGGCGATGGCGCGGATGCAGGTCCACGCGGAGGAGGTGCTGGTGATCGGCGACCGCTTGAACACCGACATCTTGGGCGGCCTGCGCCTGGGGATGATGACCGCGTTGTTGCTCTCTGGCATCACCACACGCGAGGAGCTGGCCCACTCGCCCATCCATCCCGACCTGGTCTTCGAGAATTTGGCGGAATTAGTGGCATCCTGGTAATGCTCCTTGCGAAGGTTCCGCGAGAACTCTCGCCCCAGCTAACTTTCGCTGGGCAATCAAAACCCAGGCGATGCAACCTTCGCAAGGGTAGCGATTTAATGAGGAATGAGGAGGCGATAAAATGATTCTATTCTTCGGCACGCGCGAGGTCGCGCGCGAGGACGACAACGGCGTCCCACAGCACGGGCGCTGCCCACAATGCGGCAATCTGGTCACATTCCAGCCCAAACGCGGCCAGACTTATTTTCACTTCTTCTGGATTCCGGTCATCCCCCTGGGCGAAGAACATCGCTACATCCAATGCCCAGAATGCAAAGCGCACCTACTCAGGCGAGCTACACCAGACGAATGACGAATAACGAATGACGAATAGCGCACATAATCGCAAACAAACAAAGGATACGACAATGCAACCTAATCTTTACGATCTGACCTTAGAAGAACTTGAAGCTCTGATGGCCACATGGAACGAACCCGCGTACCGCGCCCGCCAGGTGTGGACGTGGCTCTATCAACACCTGGCGACGGACGTGCACGAGATGACCTCGCTGCCCAAATCGCTGCGCGAGCACCTGGAGCAAGAGACGCGACTGGAGGTACCGACCGTGCTGACACATCAGACCTCGTTAGATGGCGCCACGCGCAAGGATCTGCTGGAGCTGGCCGACGGCGAGCGCATCGAGGTGGTGCTGATGCACTACATCGACCGGCACACCGCGTGCATCTCCTCGCAGGTGGGATGCCCCCTGGCCTGCGAATTCTGCGCCACCGGCCAGATGGGCTTCGAGCGCAATCTGAGCAGCGGCGAGATCGTGGCGCAGGTGCTGCACATCGCCCGCGTGCTGGAGGCGGAGGGCGAGCAACTCACCAACGTCGTCCTGATGGGGATGGGCGAGCCGTTTCTCAACTACGACAACGTGATGAGCGCCATCCAGCGCCTGCATGACCCGGACGGCTTCAATATGGGGCAACGGCGCTTCACCATCAGCACCGCCGGCATCGTGCCGGGGATCCGGCGCTTCACCGCCGAGGATACGCAGATCAACCTCTCCGTCTCGCTGCACGCCGCGACCAACGCACTTCGACGCCAATTGATGCCCATCAACCAGCGCTACAGCCTGGACGACGTGCTCTTGGCGGTGCAGGATTACATCGAGGCGACCAACCGCCGCGTGACCTTCGAGTGGGTGCTGATCCACGAGGTCAACGACACCGTGCAGCAGGCCGAGGCGCTGGCGGCGCGCATCCAGGGGATGTTGGTGCATGTCAACCTGATCCCGATGAATCCCACCACCGCCTACGACGCCCGCCCCTCCCACCAAGAGCGCATCGAGGTCTTCACTCAAGTGCTGGAGCGCCATCACATCTCTTACACGATGCGCCTCCGGCGCGGCATCGATATCCAAGCCGGCTGCGGTCAACTTCGGCAGCGGGCGGGGGGATAGGGAGAGATTTGGCTACTTCGGCGCGAAGTTGCGCTCTTAAATTGATTGGGCTACTGGTGATAGGCAACGTAGAAAGGCAACGTAGAAAGGCAACGTAGAAAGTTAAGCGATGCGAGGGTGAGATAGGGAGAGATAATGAACGTAGATACAACCGTGAGCAAAGATTATGAACAAACGTTAATCCAAATGGCTCATGTAGGTAAATAGGTGAAATAGCTTGATGTATGAGAGACTCGCCGGATAGCCGGGCAGTGAACTACCCGTCTGAAAGCTGAAGTCGGCTAAAAGCCGACTCAATGCCGGGAAACCTCATCCATTTCAGTCGGCTGCGAGCCGACTTTAGCTTCTAGCCCACGATTTATCTGCGGGTTACTTCACCTAAATACCCATAAGAGCCAATCCAAATTGTGCGTAATTTACCACGAGGAAGATAAAGAAATCGAACCAGAAGAAGAGATCCGCGCCAGCGAAGAAAAATGGGATGAGTTATTCGCTAAACCAGAAGCACAGCGTGCTATGCGCGAAATGGCCCGTGAAGCGCTTGAGGACTATCACGCTGGCGAAACAACTAACATAGCGGTCACAGAAGATGGAAAACTCGCGCCCGAATGAAATCTCAAGCGACGCCAAAGTTCTGGAAGCTTTACGCAAGCCTGACTCATTTGCTAAAAAGGAGCAGATCATGGAAGCTATTCGAGTTCGGGAAGTCATTGCAGAAGATGGCAAAGTCACAATAACCAACCTGCCTTACAAAAAGGGAGAAACCGTAGAAGTCATCTTGCTATCCCAACCTACCGGTACAGTATCAAAGCCTCGCCTGACGGCGCAAAAGCTACGACAATCCGGATTGATCGGGATGTGGAAAGACCGGCAAGATATTCAAGATGGTTCAGCCTACGCCCGGCAGTTAAGAGAGCAAGCTCAAAAACGTGGAGACATCAGCTATGATCCTGTTGGATAGCGACGTGATGATAGACCTGCTACGCCAGTATCCACCAGCAGTGGCATGGTTCAATACTTTGGAAGATGAGGAAGACATCATCCTGCCGGGCTATGTGGTGATGGAATTGATCCAAGGCTGCCGGAACAAGCTCGAACAAGAGAGGCTACAACGCGAATTAGCAATTTGTGGCGTGGCTTGGCCTTCGCCTGATGATTGTGATAGGGCACTCGCAATTTTCACCCAGTATCGGCTCAGCCACAATGCTGGCTTACTA
>JBKHCQ010000186.1:0-6997 GCA_046541755.1 Anaerolineales bacterium
TCGGTCTTCAGCCGACTTCAGCTTTTAGCCTGCGATTCATCCGCAGGCGCAGGCGACGCAAGTTCATCTTTTCCTACGATCAAGCGTCACACCCTTCCCCCATCCAATGCCCCCCTTGCTAAACCGGTCAGATTGTGATAGACTTATTTCTAAGTGGGTAATCATAAGTTGGCCAGAAACGGGGTGGAGTTGTGAGCAAGCCAGTGAAATTATTGATGATGTGGGATATCAAACCGGGACAGGAAGAGCCGTACTTCGACTTCATCACGCAGGAATTCCCGACCAATTTGCAACATGGTGGGTTACAACTCACCGAGGCCTGGTACACCGTCTACGGCAATTGGCCCCAGGTGCGGATGGGCTTCGTCACGGCGGATTTGCAGACGCTGGAGCAGTTCTTGGCCTCCGATTTGTGGAGCAATATCCGCAAGGAATTATCCAAATTCATTATGGGATATCGACAGAAGGTCATCCCCGCGCGGGGAAGTTTCCAGTTGTGAGCTAGATCAAAAGTTTAGACACAAAAAGTCGGCCTCTCATCTTTTGTTAGATGAAAGGCCGACTTTTTTGATGCCACATCAGCAGCGCCGCGATTCTACGGGCTATCCGTCAAATCCGCCACCGCCGCCTGAATCGCGGCGACATCCGGCGCGCCGGCCTGCGCGTAGACAACCTCGCCCGCGCCATCTACGACGAAGAACGTGGGCACGCCCCGCACACCCCACCGCGCGGCCAGCGCTTGACCCGCGCCGTTATCCCGCACATTGAGCCGCAAAACCCCCGCTCGTCCCTCGAGATCGCGCTCCATCCGATCCACCTTCGGTTTGGAGATCAGGCAGATGCTACAGGAGTTAGCGTAGAATTCGACAACCGTCGGTTGGCCCTCTTGCAGACGGCGGGCCAGCGCCTCCGACGTGGCGAAGGAATCGCCCGGCGTGCGCAGGATCGCGTAAGCGGCCACCAGCGCCAAGACGATGAAGATAGTCAACCCATCCTCTTTCAGAACGGCGATCAATTTTTCTTTCCACATAATTCGCTCCTTGGGTTCTACAGTAATTGGACTTGATCCAACGTTGTCTATGTTATGACTCTCCTGAAAGAAGAAGACGATCTCACGTCAAGACGCAAAATCGCCAAGATTTTTGGAGAGTCAGTATCTGGTTTGGAACTACCTTGCCTTGCTAATTCTAACCCTTGTTATACAATGTGAAAATAACTTTGAGCCTATGGGAGAAGAAGATGTCCGAGCATACGGAACATGAAGGCCGGTTCCCACTCATAAACAGCCGATTTTTCGTTCTTTATAGCGTTGGCATCCTGCTCGTCATCGGAGGGTTCATCGGAGCGGCCTTCCTAATAGATCGGCAGGCGGTGCAACACCAAGAGGCGATGTTCAACGAGCAGCAGGCGCTCCAGACGTTCTTGGCGAAGCAGGCGATGCACGATCATATCGATGACCTCATCGGGGATGCGCGTCTGATCGCCGAAGCGACATTGCCCGCCTTCGAGATAGGCGCGCAATCCCAGGCCGAGGCGACGGAGAGGTTGCAATTGACCCACGAGGCTCGCACACCGGAGATCCTGGCTTACCTCTACATGCCCGCGCCGGATGAGATCGCACTCGCCCAAACCACTCCCTCATCAAAAGGCGAGCAGGCGAAGCACTTAGCCGAAACGTGGGCCGCCGAGCACTGGCCCGCCATCCGCCAAGCGACGACCGATGCACCCTTCGTGCCGCCTTTTCACGTCACCCAGGAGTTGCAAGCCTTTGGGATGTTCTTCCCGGTGCGCGTCGAGGGCGCGCGGCGCGGTACACTCGTCCTCGTGGGGGATTTTGCACCGATGGTCGAACGCTACATCCGATATATGCGCTCCGGCCAATATGGCGCGGCCTATCTTCAAGATGGACGGGGCGTCGTCGTCTACGATCACGAAACGGAGATCATCGGCGAGAATGTCTTCGAGACGCTGCACATCGCTTATCCGGAGCTTTTGGCGATAGATCATCGAATGCAGCGCGAGGCGAAGGGGACCGCCGCCTACAATTTTACCGTCGATCGCCATCAAGCTAACCTTGTCCGCCGCAAGCTGCTCGCCTGGGATACGGTATCGATTGGGGAGCAGGATCTCGTCGTGGCGCTCTCGGCGCCGAATACGGAGATCGATGCGATTTTGCTCGAGCTTCGCACCCAGCGCATCCTCTTAGGCATCACGCTATCACTGTTCATCGCGGGGATGAGTGTGCTCCTCTTCCGCTGGCGCCAAAGTGTACTGACACGCGCGGCCACGACGTTGCGGAAGCAGGTGTCCGCTCGCACGGCAGAGTTGGCCGCCAGCGAGGCGCGTTATCGCCAGTTGGTGGATAATGCTCCCTTGGGCATTATCTATGTGCGGAGCGATGGCGCGATCACCGCCGTCAATCCCGCGCTGGCGGAGATTTTGGGCGCCCCCTCCACCGCAGCCATCCAACAGATAAATCTCTTTGAATCCGAATCGATACAAGCGGCGGGGTTATTATCGCCCATCCAACAAGCTCTCCAGCAAGACGAAACTGCCATTATCGAGCATCCCTACACCAGCTCCTGGGGCAAGTCCGCCCATTTACGGATTCACATCGCGCCGCAATTTGATGAGCAGGGGGAGAACATCGGCGGGCAGGCGCTGGTGGAGGATGTTTCCGCGCTCAAGGCGGCCCAAGATTCGCTGCGCGAGAGCGAGGAGCGCTTCCGCACCATCGCGGATTTTACCTACGATTGGGAATACTGGCTCGGCCCGGATCATCGCCCGCGCTATGTTTCACCCTCCTGCGAGCGCGTGACGGGGTATTCGCTCCAGGCTTTTATGGAAGATCCCGACCTCATCCACAAGATCATCCATCCAGAGGATCAGGCCAAATTCCGCATCCATCATCAGACGTCCCTAGAGACGTCCGGCGAGACCTTAACCTTGGATGAGGAGATGCCACGCAACACGTCGCTAGACATCCGCATCATCACCCGCGAAGGGCGCGAGCGGTGGATTCACCATATTTGTCAACCGATTTACAACGCCGCCGGAACGTATATGGGCATCCGGGCCAGCAATCGCGATATCACGGAGCGCAAAAAGATGGAGCGCGCGCTGCGCGAAACCGGGCAACGCTATCGCGCGCTCTTTAATCGGATGCAAGATGCAATCTTTATCTTTGAGCCGGAGGGTCGCATCCTCACTACCAATCACCAGGCTGCCAACTTATTAGGCTATCATCAAGAGACGCTGATGGGGACGCCGTTTCAGGATTTCGTTATACCCCAAGAACAGGATAAACACCAGAGGCAGGTCGCAGCTCTGCTCACCGGCGATGTCCTGCCCATTTACGAGACCCGGCTCCGCTCCTCGGCAGGGAAGACAATTCCCGTGGAGATTAGCGCCGTGTTGGTGCAGGAGCCGGAAGAAGTGAATGGCGCGCGATATATTCAGAGCATCGCGCGCGATATTACGCAGCGCAAAGAGGCGGAACTCGCGCTGCATCATTACGCCGAGCGGCTGAAGATGCTTCACGAAATCGACCAGGCCATTATCAGCGCCCAATCGCCGGAGAAGATCGCCCGCGCGGCGCTCAAACGCATCCAGCAACTGATGCCCTGCAACTGGGCCAGCGTCATCGAATTCAACCCGGATACCGACACGGTCAAGGTGCTGGCCACGCGCGGGGATCATCAGACCAAGCTCAACACCGGCTATCTCACGCCGTTGGAGAGCTTCGTCCAGGCCGATCTCATCACGCCGTCCTCCACGCTCTTTCACGACCTATCCGCCCACCCCAACCTCTCTCCCATCCAACGCATGCTTTATATGGAGGGCGTCCGCACGTTACTCAACGTCCCGCTGCACGTCCAAGACCGCTTCACCGGCGCGCTGCTGCTAGGCGCCGATCACGCCAATGCGTTCAGCGCGGATCACACCGACATCGCCGCGGAAGTCGCCGCCTCGCTGGCGATCACGATCCAGCAAGCGCGCCTCCACGAGCAGACGCAGCAGGACGCCGCCACCAAGGCCGCGCTGCTTCAAGAAGTCAACCATCGGGTCAAGAACAACCTCACCGCCATCATCGGGCTGCTCCTGGCTGAACAGCGTTACACCCCCTCCGACGGCCTCATCTACGTGGAGGCAATCACCGAGCGCCTCACCCATCGCATCCAGGGAATGGTCACCGTCCACGAGATGCTCTCCGCCTCCGAGTGGCGTCCGCTGCCTCTAAGCGACCTGGTAACCGAGGTTACTCACACCACCTTGCGCGCGCTCGAATCGCACAATATATCCGTTGATGTTACCTCTCATCCAGGCAAGACGATAAAAAAGACGATGAAAAAGACGATGAAAGCGGATCACAAGCAGGCCAGCAGTTTGGCCCTGATCCTTCACGAACTGGTGAGCAACACCATCAAACACGCGATCCATCCCGCCGATGCCGCCCCCCACACGGCTCAGCGCACACATATCACCATTGAAATCACATCCGACCCTGACGACCATAGCATCACCCTCATCTATCGCGATAACGGCCCCGGCTACCCGGCGGACGTCCTCCAGATGCAGCGCTATGATGTCGGGCTGTATCTTATTCAACGCTTGGTCAAAAAGAACTTACGCGGAACGTTGGTGCTTTCAAATGATACTGATACTCATAATGGAGGCGCCGTCACGGAGATCCACTTTCCGTCCTATACGAGAAACAGGAGCAACATCCTAAGCATGAGGAACCATCTATGAGCCTCAAAGTACTAATTGCAGATGATGAAGCGTTGGTCAGCGAGATGCTCCAAGCTACCGTGGAGAGGCTAGGGCATACGGTAGTCGGCGACGCCGCCAATGGGGAGGAAGCCATCCGGCTCACGGCCGAGCGCCAACCCGATGTCGTCCTGATGGACATCGATATGCCGGGGATGGATGGCGTGACAGCGGCAAAACGCATCCAGGAGGAGTGCCCCACCCCGGTAATCGTGGTTACCGCCTTCGATACGCCGGAGTTGGTTCGGAAAGCGAGCGACGCGGGCGTCGTCGCCTACTTGGTCAAGCCGCCCAACCCCCGCGAGTTGGAGCGGACATTGATGCTCGCCGTGGATCGTTTCGCCGATATGCAGGCCCTACAGCGCCTCAACAATGAATTATCTACCTACGATCACACTGTAGCGCATGACCTAAAGAAACCGCTGGCCATTCTGGTACCATCCGCCGAATTGCTGGCCGAGGAGTACGAGACGCTAAAACCGCAGGAGATCCAGAACCGCGCGCGCTCCATCGCACAAGCTGCACGCAAAATGGACAACATCATCAACAGCCTGCTGCTCCTCACCGAGACCTCACAGAAAGATGCGCCCCTCGAGCCGTTAGATATGCCGAAGATCATCCAGGAAGCACGCAGCTATTTGGAGACGCGGCTCACCCATCGCCACGTCCGCATCCACGCGCCCGATTCGTGGCCGCCGACGCTGGGCTACGCTCCGTGGGTGGAGGCGGTCTGGGCCAACTACCTCAGCAACGCCTTGAAGTACGGATGTCCCAACGGCGGCCAACTCGCCCGCATCGACATCGGCGCCGAGCGTGACCCTCAAACGCCCAACATGGTGCGCTACTGGGTCCGCGATTACGGACCGGGCCTCACAACGGAGGAGCAGGCGCGGCTCTTCACACCTTTCGAGCGGCTCACCCAGACCGACATCGCCGGGCACGGACTGGGTCTCTCCATCGTCCAGCGCATCGTCAATAAGCTGGGCGGCGAGGTCGGCGTCGAAAGCGTGCCGGGCGCAGGCAGCACCTTCTGGTTCACGCTCCCCGCCGCTAATGGGGAATGATGAATGACGAATGATGAATGATGAATGACGCGAAATGTAAGATGTAAAGGAGGCCAAGGATGGCAATCCACGAACCCAAGCTAAAGAAGAAAGCACACTGGAAGAAACAGTACAAGCAGCCGCTGCACAAGTGGCACATCCATCAGGGGAGCACCAACGATTGCGGCCCGTTCAGCGCGGCCATCACGGCCAACGCGCTCCGCGATGCGCCGGTGTTGGATGCGCCAACGCTGGCCCGCGCCCTGGAGCGAGCGCCGGAGGACAAACGTCGGCTCATCCCCGCGCGCATTAAGGGCTGGGCGACTTTTCCGTGGGGCGTCGTCTACGCCCTGCGCGAGATGGGCTTCAAGGCGCGCTGGCGGATGGGCGCTTCGCTCAATCAGCTCCAGCAAAACCTAGATCGCGGACGGGTCTCCATCGTCATCGTGGGCGATCCGCTGAACTTTGTGGAGGGGCAGTGGCGCGGCTGGGCGCACTACAAAGTCCTCTACGCCTGGGACCCCGACGAGGGCTGGGCCTTCGTCGATCCGGCAGCCCGGCACGAGGATGTCTTTTCTTACCAAGACCCGGACGAATTCGAGGAACAATGGACGTGGATGGGCCGGCATTTGATCGAGGTCTGGGACGACGAAGATGAAGATGATAAAGATGACGAATATGATGAAGGCGCTGCTAAGATTGCCGGCAAGACGGATAGCAAGACAAAAATGAAAAGGAAACCACTCCAATGAATCTTCTCAAGAAGATCGGGCAAACCCTCTTCGGTAGGGGCGACACGAGCGGACAAGATCGCGACGGCATCTACTTCTACGTCAAGTGCGGCAAATGCGGCGCGCCCGTCCGCATCCGCGCCGACAAGCGCCATGATCTCAGCCGCGATATGGATCGCGGCGGCTACATCCTCCGCAAGGAGATTATGGATGACACATGTTTCCGGCTGATGTACGCCACGCTGCACTTCGACGCGGGCTATCACATTGTGGATCGCTCTATCGAGGGCGGGGAATTCATCTCCCAGGAGACCTACGAGGCGCTGACGCACCCGCCCGCCGAGACGCCAGACGAAACACCATCAGAAGAATAGGCTATCCAACCCAAGACGTAACTGTTTAGTCTTGTGAGAGGCTATTTGAAAATTAGCCTTAACCTTGCGAAGGTTGCGC
>JBKHCQ010000187.1:0-6986 GCA_046541755.1 Anaerolineales bacterium
GGATGAGTCTTCGGGGCCAATTCGGCGATTTAGTCCGCAATGATTACCAGGCCGGGGCGCAGGGATGCGCCGCCAGTGCGCAGAGCGAGGCGATCAGCGTGAAAGAACTGTCAACTTTCGCCCGGGAATGGGCGACCAGTTTTCGGCTAAGATGGGCCACACGCAGCGCAGGCGGCAGCGTGTTCAGACTCGTCCGGTCGCCTGCGCTTGGTGGAATAGCTCAAACTCTCGATTTCGGGTGTACTCTTTCATAGCATCTTCCTTATAGTATAATAGATAGCACAATAGCACATCGAAAGTGTGGAACAATGCATTTTGTTTGGTCAGGAAATGGCCCCCCGCTGGCCGTTAGACCACCTTCTCGATTCGTTCTTGTATCTAGCCCTTTTCAAGGGTATAATTAGGAGTGAGAGAAGAAAGTTAGAAATACGTCTGTGGATTCCTCGATACCTCTCCTGTGATTGGTTTCTCTCGTATGACTCCATTGAAAAAACCAACGCAGAGGCGTAAAGATGCCAAGTCGCTAAGAAAAATTAAAGGTTGATATAAAATTTTAACATTGTCTTTGCGTTAAAAACAAGTCTTTTTTCAGGAGAGTCTCGTACTGTTTTCCAAAGGATGGAGGTGTGTGATGGATCTGCCGCCTGGATTGGTTTATATCGTTGCCCAGACGCGCTTGTTCACCGACGCGCGAGATTATGTCATCCTCCGAACCGCCCCCGATCAGGCCGGCGCGGCTGAAACCCTATTCTCCCAGTTGGATGAGTCATTCTCCGCGTTGGTGCGCGACAAAGACGAAGTGACGCTGGTGCTACCTGTGGACGTGTGGGAGAAGTCCCAACCACTTTTGGATGTATTGGATGAGTCCTCTAACTATCGATTAATCACCTTTGACCTTCCACTCGAATTGGGATTGGTTGGTTATTTGGCAATGATGACCAGCACGGTCGCGGATGAAGGCATCAGCATCTTCTCCGTCTCCGCGTTCTCGCGGGATCATATCTTCGTGCCGGAAGAGGATTTTGAGCGGGCATGGGATGCGTTACGAGCGTTAATTCGCTCATGTCAGGCTCAGGAAGAAAAACTTGAGGTTTAGTCTGTGGAGCTATACCTGTGTCTAGTGTTCACTTTTTAGTTGGCAAGACGTTAGGTAAATATGAAGTCCTTGAGCATATCGGGCACGGCGGGATGGCCGAGGTCTACAAAGGCCAGCACGTCCGATTAGATCGCCCGGTGGCCATCAAGATCCTACATCCTTTCTTGGCGGATGAGGAAGGATTTGTGGTGCGGTTCCAGCGCGAGGCGAAGATCGTCGCGACGCTCCGTCATCCCAACATCATGCAGGTCTTCGATTTCGATTACCATGAAGAGTTCAACATCTACTACATGGTGATGGAGTTCATCGACGGCCCTACCCTCAAAAGCATGATGATGGAGAAGGGGCAACTCCCCATTGAGGACGCGGTGCGCATTGGCGCGGCCATTGCGGATGCGCTGGACTATGCGCATCGGCGAGACATGGTGCACCGGGATATCAAACCGGCGAATATTATGTTCACCTCGGAAGGCGAGCCGGTACTGACCGACTTCGGCATCGCGAAGATGATGTCGCTTTCGGGCTTGACGGCGAGCGGCGCGATGATCGGGACGCCGGCCTACATGGCACCCGAAGTTGGCCTGGGCAAGCAGGGCGCCTCGGCTGCCGATATTTATTCGCTGGGCGTGGTGCTTTATCAGATGGTGACGGGCCAACTGCCTTTCGAATCCGATAACCCGATGAACATGGTGATGCAACACATCAATGATGCGCCCCCTTTGCCCGCGCAACTCAATCCTGATCTGCCCTCCACGCTAGAAGTGGTGATCCTGCGCACGCTCAACAAAAAGTCGGAGGAGCGCTTCGTCAATGCCGGGGCGTTGGCCTCAGCTTTACGTCACGCGCTGGGTTTGGATACGCCCACGCACGAGTTCACGCTAGAAACGACGCCGCTGCCGAAAGACTCTCCGGGGGCGGATCAAGCTCAGGATCAAGACAAGTCAGCGGATGATCACCCGCCCGCTTTGGAGGAAATCTCGCTGCCCAAAGGCGATAATTTGTTGATCAAAGATTGGAATACTCCGGCCCCGGAGACGCCCGCGTTGGGCATCGATGTGACGCCCGGCCCGGGGGAATTACCCTCATCGCAAGGGAAGCAGCGCAAGGCGCCTTTCATCTGGCGCTTGACGCGGAGCGTGTTGCTGTTGCTGCTGCTCAGCATCGTCGCCGCCGGCGCATGGGTTGGCTTCGGCGGGGCGGTGCCGGAGGAGGTGCGGCGCAGGGCGCCGGTGTCGCTTCTGGAAAATCTACCCTTGCCCGCCAGCGCCATCGAGAGCTTAGCGCTCGCGCCCAGCCCCACGGCGACGCCTCGCGTCACGGAGGCCGCGGCGGGGGAGGTCGTCACAGCGACGGCGACCCTTTCGCCCAGCCCCACGGCGACACCGGAACTGGAGAAAGAAGTTACCCCTACGCCGACGCCAACGCCGACGCCGACGCCAAATTGTAGCGTGCGCGCCAAAATTGAGAACGTGCAGTTGACCCCCGGCGAGGTTGTGCCGCCAGAGACCGAAATGACGGCCTACTTCGCGATTCGGAATACGGGCAATTGTGAATGGCCCTCCGGGATGCAATTGGAGTTCGGTTCTGGGGATCGGATGGGCGCGCCGGATTCGGTGGCGGTTAAGAAACTCGGCCCGGGCCAGTCGGCCCAGATTTTGGTGACCTTCTCAGCGCCCGCCGAGTTGGGCGTCTATGAAGGAACCTGGCACCTCATCCAGCCGGATGATAGTCCGTTGGACAAAACCGGCATCATCGAGCTTGAGGTGAGCGATGTAAGCGAGGTATCGATTGCAACCGCGACGCCCCCGCCGGTGACAGCAACGATGACGCCCGAATCGTTATCCTTATCCGAACCTGAGTTGGTCACATGGGATGAGGATACCGCTGCCGGTCGCTGGTATGGCACGATTCGCCTTCAGGCCGAAGGCGGCACGGGAATCTATCGCTACTATCACACCGAGGTACGCGAGCATCGGCTGTTGCCCAATAACGAGTTGCAGTTCGAGGGGGAGCGATGCAAAGATGTCCTGCTCACGATCTGGGTGCTTTCCGGCGAGGAAGCTGAACAGTGGGAAATCTCGATTCCCTATCCCGCACCCGAGCAGTGCAACTGACATCGAAAGAGCAAAGAGATAGTCTCGAGATAATGATAATCAAGCCCTGGCAATCCCCAGGGCTTTCTTTTTCAGAGGGGAACTTAGGCCGTTCTGCTATCCCAAGAAATACAAGACTCACCTGAAAGAAGAGGACGATCTCACGCCAAGACGCAAAGTCGCCAAGATTTTTAAGGTTTGATTTAATTTTATTCATCCCATCACTGTTTTTGATCACGAAAATTAACCTTTACCTTATTTTTCCTTTGCGGCTTTGCGAGCCTCTTGAACTTTTTCAGTGGAATCATACAAGGAATACAAGGAATACAAAGAATACAAGGAGGAAACTGTATGACCTCATCACATCCCAATCCCGCGCCTTATACTGAACAGCGGGACCGCATGGTAGACTTGATTCGTCAGCGCGGCGTCAAAGATCCGCTGGTACTGGATGCGATGCGCCGCGTGCCGCGTCACCAACTCGTCCCGCCGGGGCAACTGGCGTACGCTTACGCCGATCATCCAATGCCCATCGGCCACCGGCAGACGATCTCGCAGCCCTATATCGTCGCCCTGATGACGGAGGCGTTAGGTCTATCGCCGGGGGATCGCGTGTTGGATGTGGGCACCGGCTCCGGGTATCAGGCGGCAGTGTTAGCGGAGATGGGCATGGAAGTCTACACCATCGAGCGGATCCCAGAGCTGTACGAGACAGCATCTAAAACGCTGGAGGACTTGGGCTACAATGTGCATTGCCGATTGGGCAATGGCTATGAGGGATGGCCGGAACACGCGCCCTACGATGGCATCGTCGTGACCGCCGCGCCGCCGCAAATCCCCCAGCCCTTGATGGATCAGTTGGCCGAGGGCGGGCGGATGGCCATCCCGGTGGGCCGAGTGCACGGCTATCAGACCTTGTGGAAAGTGATCAAGGAGGATGGCGAGATTCGCAAAGTCGATCTCGGCGGCGTCGCCTTCGTCCCCTGCGTTGATGAAGGATGAAGATGGGCTAAAAGTTTCCTGTTCTGGTTGTGATTGTGACCGGCGTTTTTACCCCCAAAGGGGACCCGCCGAGCCATAACTCGTCCCTAATCAAAGGCCTCGGAGACCGATGTTCTGGTTATCGAGGCCTTGATGCTATCGACTTGCTTCACGCCTCACGGAAAATCGTCACCAGCCGCTTGCCGGGGATTTGTTTGAAGGTCGCGCCCTGGCTGATGGCCAACATCGCCCCGGTTGGATCTTCCAGCAAAGTGCCGGCCAGCGCATCCACCCCATAATCGAAGAACAGCGGGGTGAGCGGCGTGGTGCCGCCCAACATCACCACGAAGGCCTCCGGGCGCATGTGCACGATCAAATCATCGAAGGTGTGGGTGAGCAGCGAGGTACCGGTCAGCGCGATCACATCCGCTTGGGGCAACACCTCCGGCGCCGCCGAGGCCGGCAGATCGCCGGGGCGGGGATTCAATTCCAGCACCCACATCTCGCGCGCCACCCGCTTCACGCGCGGGATGAAGGGGAAGTGCCCCACGATGGCGACATTGCGATCTGCGCCGCGCTCTAAGATTACCTCGGCGGCGTTGACGTCCACACAGCGCGCCAGATCTACCTCCATGTCCAACAGCGCGTTGATCGTCGCGAGGCCGACGCTGGCCTCTAACATACTCTCGGAGTGAGCGAGCATCGCCAACGCCTCGACGCTGTAATTCAGCAACGCCCCCGCATCTTGAACTGGCATCCGCCCGCCGTGATGATGGTCGTCATCGTCACCGCCTAATGTGGAAGACAGCCCCCCGCGCACTTCGCCCTCCACCTCCAGCACCACGACCGTCCAATGACCGCCGATCCGCACATCGACCGGCGTGGCGCGCTCAGCATTCCCCGCAACTTGATCCAGCAATTGTTCCAGAATCGCCATCGTTATCTCCTTGTCTCCTTATCTCCTCGTCTCCTCGTCTCCTCGTCTCCTCGTCCCCTTATCCCCTCGTCCCCTTATCCCCTTGTCCCCTTGTCCCCTTGTCCCCTTGTCTCCTCGTCTCCTCGTCCCCTTGTCCCCTTGTCTCCTCGTCTCCTCGTCCCCTTGTCCCCTTGTCCCCTTGTCCCCTTATCCCCTTGTCTTTTCAGTCTCTGCCTATTATAATCCGGCTTATATGAAGATCCTAATGGCGCGACACGGACAATCACAATGGCAGGTCGAAGGCGATAGCGCTGGCGGCGATTCCTCCCTGTCGCCGACGGGCGAGTCGCAGGCGCATCATTTGGGGCGTTATCTGGCGGCGAATGAGGCGTTGGACATCGCGGCGATCTACACCAGCGATTTGCAGCGCGCCCACCGCACGGCGGAGATCATCGCTGGGCATTTGGATTTGCCCCTCAATGTGGAACTCGGCCTGCGGGAGTTTGAGTCATTTGATACAGGTTGGGCGCCGGCTCCCACGTCGATATGGGATGCGTCGCCCGAGGCCGCGTTGGCCTCTCCCTACCTTACCTATCGCGAGCAGATATTGCGCGTGCTCCAGCGCATCGTCGCGGCGCATCCAGACGATGCGACCGTGCTGCTCATCGCGCATGGCGGCACGATTGGCGTGATCCTGCGCCTGGTGATCGGCTCCGACACGCCGCGCATCTGGGCGCGGAACGCCGCCCTCCACGCCATCGAGTGGCATCGCCCCGGCTGGGGGCCGCATTGGATTCTCCATTATCTGAATTGCATGGAGTATCTGCCCCAGGATTTGAGGACCGGATGAAGACCTCCCCATTTCCGCGTGGATGGATGTGGGCGGGCCTCGCCCTGGCCGTGATCGGCTGGGTTGCGTTTCTCCTCATCACGCCGGGCGGCGTCCTCCGCAAGACCGATTACGTCGCCGCCGCGGTTTGTCATCGCCGCCCGGAGCACAGCTTCTTCGTGGGTGATCAGCAACTCCCGCTCTGCCAGCGATGCAGCGGCACCTTCCCCGGCGCGCTGACCGGCCTGCTCGTCCAGTGGCTCTTATGGCGTCGGCGGCGCTCGCTGCGCTTCCCCGACTGGCGGATGCTGCTCCTGATGGCCGCGTTGGCCGCGCCCTGGGCGCTGGATGGCGTCAACTCGTTTACCTCGGAACTTCCGTGGCGCGAGGTTGGCGTCGGCATCTTGGGCTACGCGCCCCAACCGTGGCTGCGCCTGCTGACGGGCATCCTGATGGGCGCGGCGATGAGCGTCTTCTTGGTGCCGGCCTTCAATCAGACGATGTGGGCCGACGGCGTAGCAGAACCCACCATTCGCTCCTGGCACGAGTTGGCGCTGCTGTTGGCCATCGAGTTGGCCGTCGGCGCCGCGATCTACCTGGCGGAGCCGTTCCTCCTCTATCCTGTCGCGATTTATAGCGCGTTGGCCGTCGTCGCGATGTTCACCTGCCTGGGCGCGATGATCTTCGTGATGGCGCTGGCCCGCGACGGCACGCTGCACAGTTGGCGCGCGGCCTGGGTACCGCTGGCGTGGGGCCTGGTCTTCGCCCTCCTCATTATTGGCGGGATGGACTTCGTCCGCTTTCAGCTTATGGGCACCATCGACGGGATGCCCGGCATCTCTTAGCCGCGTTCCCCCGCTCGTTCTTCCCCTTTTACCTGCTGTCCCCCTGCCGCTTACTCCCCGTGGTTGACTTCTGCGGCGTTGAACGTAGACTTTTTTAGAAGATCATTATCATAAATATAAATCAGGCCCCCTTGCGAAGGTTGCGCAAGTGACCTCAAACAGCATATATTGGGTTCGGCTAACAGGTCAATCTGTTTACCAGAGCTTCCGTGAACCTTCGCAAGGG
>JBKHCQ010000188.1:0-6985 GCA_046541755.1 Anaerolineales bacterium
GCATAGATATCTCAATCCAATATCTCAAGCACTTGCTTGGGGCCGTCTAACATCAGAACCAGCTTATTCAAGACATTACGCCCCAAAATCACGCTATCCCCCCAATCATCAGCAACAATCTCAACACAAGACAATCGCATATCGCCAATGCCCATATCTAAGAAGTGACCATCTACAACTCTGCGTTCAACCCAGGGCGTACGCAAGTACTTGCGGTCATCCACCTGAACTTTCAACAGCCGAATAGAACGTTGTGGCACAATGGTCACATCTGCCCCGGTATCTACCAAAGCTCGCAAAGCCCCACCCTAAACGCCTCATCCAACACGCCAAGATGGATCTCAAAACTCGGTGCTGATGGAAAGTATCCAAGATCGTAGGAAAACTTCATAGCATAACCTTCCCTGTGCTTGGCGTCCGCAGCCATATCTCTTCGTAGGGATGCTCTGTCACTTGGCGTAGCAGGACTGCCGTTCGCCCATATTTGGCGCGAACCCTCCGGTATAAGGCGACGCGATCTTGATCATGATCCACCACAGCTTGATTATGCACGGCGACCCACTGACCTAAGTATTTCTATCGCAGTTCAGCGTGGAGAGCCTCGTAAGCATGGATCTCACGGTTGAGTTTGGCCCGCTGCTGCTCACGCAAATAGTGCTCAACCGCTTCGTTGACGATCTCGCCAACCGACCGCGCCTCTTCTTGCGCATTTTGCTCTAAAACTCTGTACAAATCGGAGCGTAATACAATCGTATTCATTTCTGTCCTCCCTTGCCCCTCCCTTGCCCCTCCCTTGCCCCTGTTGAATCCATTGTACTTTCCCAGAGCAACTTTTGCAATTGAGGCCGTTGGCGTTATATTGTATTCATCACATAAAAAGTGCGAGAAGGAGAAGCGAATGGAAAGACTGCTACGATATTTAAGGCGCTTACTCACGAACCAATGGCTTTGCAGGGTGTTAATTTTGGGGATGATCGGCTCACTGCTGGGCTGCGCCACCCCCACCCCGACGCCGGTGCTGGTCACGCCCACGCCCGCGCCGACTGCGACGCCCACGCCCACACCGACGGCAACCCCCACGCCGACGCCCATCCCGCCGTTAGCCTTGACGATCCAACAGCCGACGGGCGAAACGCCCTCGCTGCCGCATGACTTCATCAAGGTGGAGATTCGCCCGCCCGCCGGGATTTCGGTCTCGCCGCGCGCGCAAGCGATGGTGGTCGATCCAAGCGGGTCGATTTTCCAGCACTTCGAGCTGATACCCGAGGTAGGTCATCAATATCGCTCGCTCACGCCCCTGCGCCTGCCGCTGATGCCGATCACCGGCACGTGGCGCGTGGTCATCGCCGTGGATTCGACGCTGCCGGTGACGGGCGCGCAGAAGGCGACCTTCGAGCCGGTGCCGCCGGCCTTCCGCGATCTATCGGCGGTGTTGCCCGAGGAGGCGGCGATCCAGATCCCGGAGATTTTCGCCGAGATCGAAGCGAAAGGCGATGCGTGGGCGGGCCAGCGCATCTGGCGCTACGAGGGCGACGAGATCGGCCTATGGTGGGCGCCCGGCCCCGTCGAGCCGCTGGCGGAGAACACGGCCCAGGTGATGTGGGAAGCGACGTGGGGCGATGATCCGCCGCTGGTGCGCGCCATCGAAGTGACGACGTGGGATGCGACGCCGGCGTTCCACTTCATCTTCATCGAAGAAAACAAAGAAGGCGCAGGCTGGGTGATGCAGGGCGCGAGCTATCGACTCTACGCGCTGCGCCTCCGGGCCATCGACGGCCCCCAAATCCCCGCGCTGATGCACGAGGTCGCGGCGACCTTCCACCTGCATCGGACGCCATGAGGAACTAGCAACACCCTTGCGAAGGTTGCGCAAAACTCTCGAAGCCAGAAATATTATTGCACAACAAAAGGCTACTTAGGCTGAGAAGGGCCTAACTAACCTTCGCAAGGTTCCCCCAGTTACGCAATCACAATCGGCGTGCCGACGCGACAATCGCTCTGGATAAAATCGTCCTCGTAGCCGCCGATGGGATGCACCCAACGATAGATCCAGCGCGCGGCCGCGGTCGAGACGTTCAGGCAGCCGTGGCTGCGGGGAATGCCAAAATCATTGTGCCAATAAGCGCCGTGGATCGCGGTGCCGTCCAAATCGAAGAAGACGTTCCACGGGACGCCGGGCAGATCGAAGATATCGCCCGGATCGGGCTGATCCTCCTCCGCCATGCCGGGATAGGGCGTGTTGCTCATATGGCGCGAGGGTTGTTTGAGCAGCACGCAATGCTCGCCCCGGGGCGTCGCGCCGGTCAAGCCGCCGGCGACGAGCGTGGAAAACACCTCGTCATCCCCCTCGTAGCAGGTTAACTTCTGCGCGCCGAAATCGACGAAGATGCGCTTCTGGCCCGCGAACGGGTGGATGGGCGCCATCTCCGCGCGGGGGACACGGCGGACATCGCGCGCCAGCGCCCAGTGATAGCGCTCGGTCTTGGGCGGATAATCATCGACGAGCTTGTACCAGCCACTGCCCTCCTCATCCTCCGCGGCGGCGACCACGCGATGAATCGTCCCCCCGTAGAAACGGTAGTTTCGATGCGCGGAGAGTTCCGGCGCGGCGCGAGCCTCGGTGTGGATCTGCGAGATTTCACCCCAAAAGCCCCACGGCCCCACATCCGCGATAAACGGTTGCGGCGGATAGACGCGCACGGGCAGTACCCAGGCCGAATGGACGTAGCCCAGCGGCGTGCGATACCACAGGTCGTTATGGGCGCTGAACGGCGCGCGCTCCTCGCCCAAGATGCGAAACTCCTCATCGCGATATTTGACCTCCAGCCGCTCGGATTTGACATCCGGCTCCTCGTAGAAGGTCACGGTGTGGATGGCGCGCCCCTTGAGCATCCAGACATCGCTGTAAGCGTATCCGGCTTCCGCTCCGGATCCAACTTCGACGTCGGATGGCGCCGGCGTGGGCAGCGCGGCCAACGTCGGATAGCGGGCGCGGGCGTGCAGCGCGGGCGCCAGCGCGGCGGCGACGCTGCTCGCGGCGATGAGCTTCAACAATTGGCGGCGGGTCAAGGTATGGGGCATAAAACCTCCGTAAGCGTAAGGGCGATGCATTTGCTCAAGCACCTACATCACCTCGCTATTCTCATATCAAGTACCAACCCAGAAAAACAAACAACCACTGACAAATGCATCGCCCCACCTAGCAAAACATCCACACCGCGTGGGGCGATGTGGATGTCAGTGACATTCGGTCAGGCCGGGGCACTTCACTTATAAAGGCTCAAACATATCCTTGGTAGCCCCGCAGTCGGGGCACATCCAGTCGTCGGGGATCTCCTCGAATGGCGTGCCCGGCTCGATGCCGGTATCAGGATCACCCACCTCTGGATCGTAGACGTAACCACAGACGATGCACTCCCATTTCTGCATGATCAAATCCTCCTTGAAGGCATGTTGTAGAGTAAAGTTCACTCGATAATTCGATTATAGGCACGGTTGTGAGAGTGTCAAGAAACGTGCCGAGTTTCCACCGGAACGGGCGCGTGTTTTCCTTGTATTTTTTGCATTTCTTGCATTTTTTGCACTTTCTGCGCTTTCTTCACTTTCTGAGCCTGCGGCGTAAGGAGCGGATCGATGGCCCGGGTCAAGAGGGCGCCGACCACGGTCGAGACCAGAACGTAAGCCGCTGCCATCGCGCCCAATTGCGGCTCTAGTTTAGCGGCCACACCCATCCCCGCGATGACTAAGGAGAATTCGCCGCGCGCGATCAGCGTGACGCCCGCGCTCAATCGATTAGCCTTGGGCATCCCCAGATTTCGCGTCGACCACCACCCCGTCAGCAGCTTGGTCAGAGACGATACCACCACCAGACCCAGCGCGGGCAGGATCACCGGCGGCAAGCTGTAGAGATCGATGCCCAGCCCAAAGAAGAGAAAGAAGGTCGCGGCAAACCAATCCGTCAGCGGGTGCATCAGCTCGTGCGTGCGCTCCGCCACATCCCCGGAGAGCGTGAGGCCCACGATGAAAGCTCCTACCGCCGCCGAAAGTTGCAATCGCTCGGATACGCCCGCGACGAGAATCGCCAATCCCAAGGTGGTCAGAACGACAATCTCATCGGAGGGATGGGAGATGAAGCGGCTCAGCACTTTACCGTAGTGCATCGCCACAAAAAGCATCCCGCTGCCTGCAATCAGGGCAATAGCGATGGAAAACAGACTAGAGAGAATCCCTTGCTGGATTAAAAAGATAGTGATCAACGGCAGGAAAATGGCCATGGCGATATCTTCCAGCACCAGAATAGATAGTACTGTGCAAGTTTCCTCATTGCCCATCCGGTCCAAATCCGTCAATAATTTGGCGATAATGCCTGATGAAGAAATGTATGTAATCCCCCCAAGCAACACAGAAGGCAAAACATCCCAACCGAGCAACCATCCAAGCAAAAAACCCGGCGGGAAGTTCAGGACCAGATCTGCAATGCTGGCGGGGAGAGCGTGCCCTAAGTCATCTCGCAGCCGGTCGCTGGAATACTCCAGACCAAGCGTGAAGAGCAGAAGAATGACGCCAATCTCCGCGCCTAAGTAAATAAAGTTCTCGCTAAAATGCAGCGGGATCAGGCTGTTGTTGCCCACCGCCAATCCCGCCAGAAGATAGAGAGGAATCGCAGAGACCCCCAGTTTACTCGCCAGTCGCGCGACGAGGGAAAGCCCGAAAATAATCATCCCCAACTCGATAAGGGTCAAAGACATCACACTCATATCATGCATACCCACAAATCATACCCCCTTTTTATTTACAACTTTACTCCGAAACAAGAAAATCTACTCGAACAACGCCAATGATTTTACCAAATTCTCATGGCCAAACGTGACCATCCGACAGTATACTCTTCACGGAAATAATGTCAAATTATGGTATGAGTGAAGTATGACGCTTGGCCCGCGCCGCTCCGTGAAGGCGCCCTCCGCTACGCAACGATGCGCAAATCCCAGGGCGGGGCCTTGCTCTCCAGGTAATCGCGTCGATGCCGGGCGAAGGCCGGGTCGAGGCGCGAGAGGGGGACGGCGCGCCCCTCGACGAGCACGTCGGGATCGACGGCGCGGACTTTGGGCAGGACGTGCAGATCGGCCGGCGGCGACACCCGCACAAAGTCCACATCGGGGCGGAGGAGCGCCAGCCAGCCCTGCACCTCCGGCGCATCGGCGGCGCGCAACCGCGCCATGATAGGATCATCGGCGCCGGCGAAGTCGGCCTCAGTGATGATGCCATGGCGGAGCGCGGCCTGCAACGCGCGCGCCATCACCGCGTACCAGCCCACCTCCTGCACGGAGCACCAGCAGAGATCGTCCAGCTTGATGAACATCTCGCCCAGCCAGCGCGCGGCCTCGATGTCGTCGACGACGATGCGCCCCTCCCAGATCCGCAGGTGATCCAACAGCGCCTCGACCTCCGTCACGGTGAAGGCGTCAAAATCCACGACGCCGTCGCGGAGAAAGTAATCCAGGCGGTCGGCGCAGAGGGCGGGAAGCGGCTGCTCCAGCAGCGAGAAGTTCTCCGCCTCGGTAATCCGCCGCCAATCTAAGGCGTGGCGCGCCAGCAGATCGGGCAGGTCGGAATGGGCGATCATCTGCTCGCGATGTTCCTCGTGATAGGTGTGATCATGGTTGGGGAAGACGAAATCGACGACGTGGGAGAAGGCCGTGTGCGGGACATCGTGCAGCAGGCCGGCGGCCTGCTCGACGACATCGGCGCCCAGCCGGCGCAGGAGAATCGCTGCGCCGACGGAGTGATCGAGCCGGGTGGCGGCGCGCTCCGGCTTGATGTAGGCCGTGACGCCGCCCTGATGGATATCGGCCAAACGCTGCACGGCGCGCGAGTGAAAGAGATCGCACAGCAGCGGCTCGGTGAAGGTCGCCGCGCCGTAGACGGGGTCGTGCCAGTGAACGTGATTCATTGTACCTCCAGGTTTCGCTCACCCTTGCGAAGGTTGCGCGAGGATTGATGACGATAGCGCATCCTCAAGTCGAGAGATAGTTTACTTGAACGGCTCTCGTCTAACCTTCGCAAGGTTTAATAACACAACAACTTCGCTCACCCTTGCGAAGGTTCCGCGAGGATTGATGACGATAGCGCATCCTCAAGTCGAGAGATAGTTTACTTGAACGGCTCTCGTCTAACCTTCGCAAGGTTTAATAACACAACAACTTCGCTCACCCTTGCGAAGGTTAACAAGATCCCTGGTAACAGCCTAACCTGCTCGCTGGACTTAATACGCGCTTTTTGAGGTCTCTTGCGGAACCTTCGCAAGGTTTAATAACAACAACGCCCGGCGTCCAGATGGCTCCAGACGCCGGGCGGATAAAATCCGGCGGCAACTACTCGATGTGCAGGTATTGCTTCCGCTTGGCCCCACAGATAGGACATTCTTCTGGCGGTTCGTCGCCGACGTGGGTGTGACCACAGGCGGAGCAGACCCAATACTCTGGCGCTTCTTCCGGCGGCTCCTCATCCAAGGTCTCCAGCGCCTCGCGATAGAGCTGCTCGTGGATCTTCTCCACCTCCCAGGCCCAGCGGAAGGTGGTAGCAGCGCGGCGATGTCCCTCTTCTTCCGCGTCCGCGATGAACTCCGGGTACATTGAGACGACCTCGTAGTTCTCGCCGCCCATCGCCTCCTCCAGGTTCGACGCCGTGTCCTTGATGCCACCGAGTGTGCGCAGGTGATTGTGCGCGTGGATGGTCTCCGCCGCCGCCACCGCGCGGAAGAGCTTGGCGATGTGATCGTGGCCCTCGCGCTCCGCCGCGGCAGCATAGGCCAGATACCGGCGATTGGCCTGCGATTCACCAGAAAATGCAGCTTTCAGATCTTCAGTTACTTTTGACATTAAATCATCTCCTTGGGGTCGTTTGTGTATGTATTGAATGAAGCGATTGGAAGTAAGTCAACATTTGAGCCTACCTACCCGACAGTTTTATACCTATATCTCAG
>JBKHCQ010000189.1:0-6983 GCA_046541755.1 Anaerolineales bacterium
CGTGCAGCGCGGCCACCAGGCGGGCCGAGTTGCGGGCCGCGTCCCGCGTGGCTTGTTCCTGCGTCTGCGCCGTCGCCAGGCCGCCGTAGACCTGGACGAGGCCGAGTTCGGGCACGTTGGCCAGGCCGAAGGCCGCCGGGGTGTTGCGCCGGGCCTGCGGATCGTACAGCGTGCTGACCACGTCGTCGGTGAGTTCCAGGTGCGTCCGGGCGTGGCGATAGGGCTTACGCAGAATACGCAGCGCGTGCGGCGCCCACGCCCGCCACGTCTGGTTGGGCAAGGCCCAGGCGTAGGCGTGCAGCGTCGCGCCGTCGGGAGAGAGGGACATTTTGAAGGTGGGTTCGGTCATTGGGTTTGTTCTCCTTAAAGGGGTGACGTGTGAACGTTTGCACGTGCGCACGGTGGAACGTTCACTGCCTCTTGATCTGCCGCACGACTTCCCGCGCCCGCATCCGCCCGCCGAAGAACGGCGTGGTGCGGTCCCAGAAGAGGAAACGCAGGATGTAAGCGTAAAACCCAATGCAAGACATCACGGCGAAGCCGAGCAGCCACACGCTGATGCCGTAGAGCGTGGTCGCGCCCGGCTCCGGCGTGCCGGTGACGAGCAGGGCCGCGATGCGGTAGCCGAAGACGAGGCCCGCGTTCCCGGCGAGGAAGAAATAGATGTAGTTCGTGGTCGCCGGACGGTCATCGGGCTTGAAGAAGGCCAGGGCCGCCGCCGCGCCCCACATCGGGGCGAGCACCCAGCGCAGCGCGCCGGGGGCCAGGGCGAGGGCCAAGAGGTGTAGGGCAAAGATAAGGTAAGGCATCTGGGGAACACTCCTTTTCGGGTAGTGGTTGGTATCGATGCCTCAATTTTAGCATAGTGGAGCATGCCGGCGCAAGGGGAGGTTGGGCGGGCCAGCCCTGCGAGAGTACAGAGCTTTGAGGGCAAGCGAGGATCGAGAAAAGCCCGGTGGATGTTATTTCCACCGGGCTTTGTCGTCTTATCTGGAATTAGATTGCGTCATAGGGGAACATCAGCGCGCTTATTCAGTCACTCCGCACGACGAGGGGGAGGTAAACGGTAAAGTGGTCTTCGGTCGTCTCCGTGTTGACCGTGATGTAGTCCGGTTCGCTGGCGGTGTAGCTGCCGTGGGTATTGCTGACGGTGAGACTGACATCAAACGTTCCGCTGGTGATGTAGGTATGACTGACCTCCGGCCCCTCGAAGGCCGCCCCGCCTTCGCCAAAACGCCAGTGCCAGCCCTCGACCGTGCCGCTGGGCGCGCGCGTGCTCTCCCGCCTCGCGCAATGTCGCATCGGCGAACAGCCACGCGAACAGGGGCGCGCCGTCGCCGGTGGGTAACTCCGGGCTGAGGTAGCCAGGGGGATACTGCAAATCCGCATCCAGCGTGATTTCGACGGGATAGCTCGCGTCCTCGCGTTTCAACTTGGATACAAGTTAGAATTTGGGCGAGGGTGTTCGTCAAAGGCGCGATTGGACAGAGTGATAGCTACACCCCACCCCGCCCAATCTGGCGTAAAATCTGCCCCAGGTCGGCCCGGGCCTGGGGATTGTTCTCAATTGAAATCAAGGTACTCAATCCGGCTGTGGCGCGCCGTAGCTCTCCGGCTTTCAAGGCTTCCAGGCTATCCAGCAAAATCTGCAAGGCTCGGGTTTGAGCTTCCAGCGGCGCCCCCGCTTGTGCAGCCAGCGCCTGGCTCGTACCCGACACATAGGTCAACAACAAGTGCCGTAAATGCGGGATATCCTCAAGCGGCGGATTCGCCAGCCAGGAATCAGCACGGTTAATCTCGGATTGAGCTGCTGCGAACACATCAGGGCATATGGGCCGCGCTGCCGGGCGGGACGGTGAAGCAACGGGCGGCGGCGCGGTGGGGGCATCCGGGGGAGGCGAAGGCGTGAGCAAAGAAGAGGTTTCCGGCATATCCACGAAAGCCGGGGTATCGTCCAGTAGATGAAATAGCGCGTCGTGGCCGCATTCCCACCGTCGTGCGCGCCCGGTATGCCGCTCGCGTAATGTCACCTGCAGCACCCCATTGACATCAACGTCCACCACGGCGTCAATCTTGGGCGTCCCTTTCGGAGCCGGGATCAGGCCATCTAGGTGTAGATGGCCCAACTCGATGTTGTCGCGCACCTGGGGACAATCTCCCAGATAGATACGGACATCCACTGAGGTCTGAGCATCTTCAGCGGTGGTGAACTTGGCCTGTTTGCGGCAGGGGATGGCGGTGTTACTGGGGACGAGCGTCTGTAACCCGGCCTGCACCCCAGCTATTCCAATGGGGAAAGGCGTCACATCCACCAGCACCAGCGGTTTCCAGGCTAGATTCCCTTGCAGAATCCCGGCCTGGATAGCCGCCCCTAATGCGACGCCGCAGACATTATCCAGTGCCCGGCGGGGCGTGCGGCCTAACACAGAGGCGATGGTGCGCTGCACGGCCGGCATCTGACTCTGCTGGCCGATGAGGATCACCTCGTCAATTTCACCGGGCTGTAGCCGCCCCGCCTCGAGCACCTGTTCACACGGCGGCCCGAGGCGGGCCAGCAGGGGATGGGTCAACTCCTCCAGTCGTTCCCGTGTCAACACAAGATCGAGACTGGGCGATGGATCAACCCAGCGCGCGATGTGGGGCAGATGAATCGCGGTTTCTTGAACGGTCGAAAGGCGACACTTCGCGGCTTCCACAGCTTCACGCAATCGCGATCGCGCCCCACGATCCTGGGTCAAATCAATCCCGGTCTGAGTTTGGAAGGTTTCACAAATCCACGCCATCACCAGCCAATCGAAGTCATCGCCGCCTAAGTGCGCATCACCGCTGGTCGCCTGAACGGTTACGACGCCCTCACCGGTCTCGACGATAGAGACGTCGAAGGTCCCGCCGCCGAGGTGACATACTGCCAGCGTGCGGTTAGCCAGGTCGCGGCTCCCATACGCCAGCGCTGCCGCCGTCGGCTCATTGATCACGCGGATCACCTCCAGTCCCGCTTTTTCTCCGGCCTTCCGCACGGCGTGACGCTGCACGTGATTGTAGTAAGCCGGCACCGTGATGACTGCCTCCGTGACCAGTTCATCCAGATAGACCTCGGCATCGTGCTTGAGTTTTTGCAGGATTAAGGCTGCCAGATCGTGCGGTGCGTACCAGGATTTTCCCAATTGCACCAGGATATCATGCCCGTCCTGGATGGCCCGCAACTCATAGGGGAGGAACTGTTTGTCCAGCTTCAAGACCGGGTCATCGAAGGCCCGGCCTAGCAACCGTTTGACCGAAAAGATGGTGTGCCGGGGATTCAAGACTGCCTGGCGCTGGGCAGCAGCGCCGACCAAGAGTTCCTCGGTTATGATGTTGAACGCCACCATTGAAGGCGTCACCAACGCGCCTTCGGCGTTCGGGATGGCAGCCGCGCGGCCCTGATCAATCCGCGCCATCACCGAGTGGGTCGTGCCCAGATCAATGCCAATGACCGCCATCTTTCACTCCTTGTGTTCTGCAAGTCCCAGCCGCTTAGCAAGGGCCGGGTCGGCGAGGGGATATACGCGCTCCCGGGGCGTGCGTAACGTTGCGATCCTCTGCTCCGCAAGATACCCACGCTGCTCCGCGACGAAAGCTGAGAGGTTTTGCACTTCGAGTAACTCTTGTTGACCAAAGGCCGCCAGCGCCGTCCTGCGCAAGCCTATCTGAAGAGCACGGCGGGCCACCCTGTGCCCATGCGGGTCGTGATCCGGGTCCCACTGGATGCGCACCTCGGATTGGTTGATCGCCGTGGCCCACGCGGCTCGGGTGGAAAAGTGGGCCTGATCCCAGACTGACGGCACGGCTTGGGCCAGCAATGACTCGAAAAACGTCCGGCGCAAGCGTAGCACGAGGATTACCTGCTGATTTTCTTTAGTGCCCCAACCGGAACGGTACATCATCCACAGAAAATTGGGCTTGAGCCAACTCATTCGACCGTAATCGAAAGCCCCGCCCAGGTGTTGGTGGGTTACAGCATAATGTCCGATTTCCGTGTTATATGCTTGGTAGACGATGATCGTCGCTGCGTTGTACTGCGCCAGGATGTGCCGCCCGCGCGCGGGCCAGATGCGGGTTTGGTCAAGGTAGGGTTCCGTGATGAGCATCGAAGAAATACCGGGCTAGCTCAAGGGTGTATTTATCAACTGCGAGACCAACACGATAGAGAATGACACTATTTTGCCTCCCAGACCACTGGGGATACTCAGCCGACATTTCGATTATACGTTAGGGGGCAGAGTTAGGCAAATCAATTTGTCTCTTACGGCGCAGTATCTTCGTTCTCTCTCCACCTGCTCCTGTATCACCCTCGTCGCCCACCTCCGCACATCCCCACCCTGCTGCGCGAACTCCGTCACGTCATTGCCAGCCGGGATGCACGCCAGCGCGATTCGCGCCGACAACGCCGTCAGCCGCGCCGCGTTCAGCGTGCCCGCGCCGTCGGCGTCTAACGCGGCGTAGATGTGGGCATAGGGCAACAAGGGCGCGAGCCACCGCGTCGGCAGCGTGCGGCCCGCGCTGCCCAGGGCCAGGACGTCCACCAGGTCGCCCGCCGCTTGCCAGAGCAGCAGCGCGTCCAGTTCCGCTTCGACGAGGAACAGGGGGCGGTCACCGCCGCGCAACATATCCAGGCCAAACAACGCGATCTGCCCGCCGCGCGGCCCGCCGTACTTGCCCCAAGGTTCTGCCGGAGCGGGAGCGTCGCCTGCAAAGCGGCGCACTTTGAGCGCCCACAGTTCGTCGTTGATCCAGTGCGGGATCACCACGCCGCGCGGCAGATAGATGCGCTTGCCGGTCAAGCCCCAGCGGGCCGGATCATCGAAGACATCGCGCGGGCACCAACCCAAGCCCCAGGTTCGGAGCGTCGCTTCGTGCAGACCCCGGTCGGCCAGGTAAGCCCGGCCCGGCGCACCGGCGTTTTCCCAAAGCACGGCTTGAGCGCGCTGTAAAATCACCTGCGCCCGCGCTTGCCATCGCTTCGAGGGCGGTGATGGCTGTGGCGCAGGCCTTCGCTTCACCGGAATCTCCGCCGGACGCTTCCCGACCTCGCCGTCCAGTCCCACCAGGCCCGCAAGATAAACCAGCGCATCGCGGAAAGCCCAGTTCCGCCGCGCCATCACCCACGTGAAGGCATCGCCGCGCGCCCCGCAGCCGAAGCAGCGGTAGGATTGCTTATCCGGGTTGAGAAACAGCGAGGGATGGCGGTCAGGGTGAAAGGGGCACACCCAGGCCAGGCGGTGGCCCCGGCGCTGCGGCGGCCCGATGTCGGGGCTGATGACCTGTTCGGCCAGGTCGAGCCGCTCTTTGATCCGGGCTACCAGGTCAGTGTCAGGGGGTGTGGATTGCATTGATTATCTCCTCATTATATTTTGCTTAGGATATATATTATATAATATATATTTATTATATATATATATTATTATTATTTATATGGATGGCGGGTAGGTAACCGGCCCGCGCGAAACTGTGGTGGGGAGGCGCGCGAAGACACCCCCGTGCTGAACACGGGGGTGTCCTGATGTCATAAACTCTTGCGATTAGCTGCCGATGGAGCACATCACGAAAACGAACAGTCTCCGTAACTTGGCTGACCCCCTCCGCCCCTGCCCCCCTGCCAAAAACAGTAAACTATTGATACAGTGAGACAGTATCCCTCTCTGGCTCCCAGTGGTGAGCATCGGGCTGGCGAACCGGATCACAGACCCACCATCTCACCATCTCACAGTATCACAGTCTCACTGTATCAGAGTCCCAGGCGCTCGATTTAACCGGGGGGATGTGCCAATACTGTAAACTCTTGAGACAGTGAGACGGTTTCTTCATTGCGTGGCGTCCCATTTCCACAAGTTGGCGGGATTGCGCCGTCCGGCGGTGTCCTGGATCTGCTCCCCCAGCGCTTTGCGCGCGCGGAAGACCATCGCGCGGCTGAACCCTTCTTCCGCAGCTTGCGCGACCACGTCTTTAGGAGCCAGCGGTTCGTTCGCCTCCCGCAACAACGTCTCCAGCCAGGCTATACAGCGATCTAACTTGGTAGGCTCGCGCCACGGCTCGGGGGCCGCGCCCCAGCGTAGGGCCACGCCGTCTGGCTCGATCTCGTCCAACGTGAAGCCCAGCGGCTCCGGCAGGCGGGCCAGGTTGCTCTTGATGACTTCTAATTGGCGCGGGCCGTTGCTGTCGGGTTTGGGGCCGTCGGGCACGACGGACAGGCCCAGCACCGAGCGCGCCATCGCCACGATGTGGCCGCTGCCCCGGAAGTCGTCCAGCGTGATGGGCGTGAAGACCGGCGCGCCGCCCAGGGTCGCGCCCCGCTTGCGCGCGTGGTGGATCAAGACCAGGGCCAGGCTGTACTCTCTTGCTAAATTGCTGAAAAAGCCGAGCAACGCGCGCACATCCTCGATGGCGTTCTCGCTCTTGCTCGTCACGGATGACAAACTGTCCACCACGATCAGGGCCGGGCGCAGGGTGTAGGTCATCTCCACCAGGCGGTCGCGGTCCGCGGCCTGCCCGAAGTCCAGCAACGCATCGGCCTCCGGCAGCATCAGGTAGAGGTGGCGCGTGTCCATGTCCCAAGATGCGGCGCGAGCGTGGGTGATCTGCGGCACGGCCTCGGCGTCGATGTAGAGCACCGGGCCGTCCGATGGGGGCGCGGGCGTGCCATCGGGGAACGGCTCGCCGTGGATCAGGCGGCGGCATAAATCCAGGGCGACCAGGGACTTGCCGACGCCGGGCACCGCGCCGAAGAGGGTCAGCATCCCGCGCGGAATCCAGCCGGGCCACAGCCAGGTGATGGGCGGCAGGTCTTGGGCCAGGTCGTACAGGGTTGGATACTGCCCGACGTCGCCGGGCTGGATGCCGAAGAGCGTGCTGATAATGGCATCGCGCTCCGGGTGGTCGGCCAGCGCTTGGAAGAGGACGGTGTGGGGCGGGGTATCGGCGGGGGCGTTATCGAGGGCGCGCCAGCA
>JBKHCQ010000190.1:0-6933 GCA_046541755.1 Anaerolineales bacterium
GAAGATGACGGCGCGACCCACACCGTCGAGTGGCCGCGCCAAGCCCTGCCCTTCAAGGCTGATATGGCGATCCGCATAAGCGGGCAAGAGGCAATGACGTTTTACGAATATCACAACGATCAATGGTGGCCCGTTTCCTATAGCTACTACGACGGCAGCCACGGCGTCAGCGGCGGCACGGAGGTCAAATTTCACCTGAAGCACGATCTGACCGCGTTGCAGGACATCCGCATGTTGGCCTATGCCAGAGATAATGATGATCAGGTCTGGGCGATGTTCCCCACCACCAACCCGTTGGAAGGCAATTGGGAGGCATATTATCACTGGAACACCGTGTGCAATCCCCTGCTCGTCATCAACGCGAACCAGCCGCGCTATACCAGCATGGCGATGGTCGTCGCCGGAGAAGCGCCCCAGACCGCCGCGAAGACTGCGCGGCTCATCAGGCCGAGTGTCCAGGCGCGCGGCGCGTGGGCAACGACGACGCCATCCTCCAGCGGCAACGCGGTTGGCGGCATCTTAGGGCCGGGCAGCCAGGTGACCTATACCATCGCGCTGGAGAACCGCGAGACCTACACTGCGCCGGTGACGACGCTGGACATCGCTTCGACGGTGGCGCTGAGCTACACCCTGCTCGGCGGCGCGACGTGCGACGTCTGTCCGCCGCTCGGCGATACCTGGAAGCTGCTGCTGCCCCCCATCCCGGCCGGCGAACACCACACCATCACGCTGACGCAGACGTTGCCGGATGACCTGACCGGCATCACAACGTTGCCCTTCACGGCCACGCTCGCGCTCTCCGATACCGTGCTGGCGCAGGATTGGTTGGCTTATGCTGTAGATAGCCGTCCACCCACGCTGACGCTCGATAGCCAGATTGTGTGCCCCGGCACGCAGACCATCTCCGGGCGCGCCAACGACTTCGCCGGCGGCGGGTTGCGCGCGGTGCAGGTCAGCACGGATGGCGCGACCTGGCAGGACGCATTCGGCCTCCACAACTGGACGGCGCAGGTGAACGTGCCCGTTGGCGTTGAGACGTTTGAGGTCTGGCTACGGGCGGTGGATGTGTTCAGTCAGGCGTTGGACATCCCCTTCACGCTGCGGACGGACACAAACGCGCCCACGCTCACGTTGGCTCTGCCCGCCTACTTGACCGGCGATTATGGTAAGTTAGGCGGGATGGCAACCGATGTGGGCAGTTGGATCGAGCGGGTCGAGGTGCAAATCGGCGATGAGACCGCGCCGTGGCAGGCGGGCAACGTCTATCCGGCCAACGGCGGGGAGCAGCGGTGGGCGTTTACTTGGAATTTGCCGAGGGCGGATGGCGTCCCCGTGGAAGTGCGCGCGCGGGTCGCCGACGCGGGGTGCAACGTCAGCCCAACGACGCCCTGGATGCGCGTCCCCATCGACAACGCGCCGCCCGTGATCACGACGACGCAGGCCGCCACGGTCGCGCCGCTTGGCGATTATCTCGCTGATGGCGCGGGCGCTCCCGTCCTCGCCGGGACTATGACCGACGGCAGCGGCGTCGCCAGCGCCAGCGTCACGCTGGTCGATCCCGCCGGGCGCGCGCAGATCATCCCGCTGACGCTGGATGGAGATCGATGGGCGTTCACGCCGCAGCTTGGCGAGGGGCTGGCGGGCGTCTACACGATGCGCGTGGAGGCAGTCGATGCGGCGGGCAATCGCAGCATCTCGCGCCGCTATGAACTGCGGGCCATGCTGATAGACTTCACAAAGACGGTCGCGCCGGTCGCGGATGTGCCGTTGGGCGGCGTGGTGACCTACACGCTCACGCTGCGCAATCACAGCGCGGAGCCGCTGGCGGGGAGCGTCATCACTGACCCGCTGCCCGCCGAGGTCACGCCGCTCACGCAGACGGCGGGCACGGCGTTCCTTCCGCCGCAGGGGAACACGCTCGAATGGGGGCCGCTCGCGCTCGCCGGCGGGGACGCCATCACCCTGAGCTTCACCGCGCGCGTGACAACTGATACGTTATATTATGGCGCGGCGGTGAGCAATACCGCCTACGTCAGCGCGCCCGGCATGGCGAGCATAGCATCGGAGCCTGCGGAGTTCATCATCGCGCCCGCGCCAGGCAACGACATCTACCTACCACTGGTGACTAGGAATTAATGCTGGTTCTCCTATGTCTCGATTAAAGCTGGACGCTTGTGGGAAATTAGGTGAAACATCGCGCTGAATGTAGTTCACATTTATGACTTGCTTGTTTTTTGAACAGAAGAAGGATTGGCAATGGATAAGCTCCAGGGGCAGTGGAAGCGAAGAGCATTGATGACCGTTTGGGTCATCGGCGTGTCAATAGCAGTAGGTTTGTGTGGTTGCCTGGCATTTGCCGCGATCGATGACAGTGGGTTGAGAATAAGCTCCTCTGGATTGGACACCCAAGTTTGCATCGGCGCAGCGACCACACCCCACCTCCAGGTGGGTGTCGCCTGGTACTCGCCCCTCTCCAGCTACATAGGCCCGCTGGCCTTTTCGCCCTACGCAGTCTGCATCAACGTGCCTTGGCTGACGACGCGGTCCCTCTCTGGGGAGTGGATGTTGCCGCCGTGAAGCGCTTTGTGGTTGCACTCTCATGGGGATTATTCTATACTGAGGTTAGAGGCTTATAAAGCAAAGGATTACACTTCGGATTACACTTCAATGAAACCAAAGGTTTATATCGAGACCTCAATTCCTGCTTTTATTATGAGGAACGGCCTGAACCCGACATGGTGGCGCGTAAGTTATGGACTCGGCAATGGTGGGATCAATCAGAGGCCAGCTATGCTTTGGTGACCAGCGTAACAGTTTTAGATGAATTGCGTCAAGGTGAATATTCCAACAAGACGGCTGTGATAGATTTGGTTCGTGCTATGCCATTGATTCCAGTCACCCAGGAGATTATAGAAATCGTGCAAACGTATATTCAGTATCAGGTGCTGCCGCGAGATCCGGTAGGTGATGCTTTGCATTTAGCACTGGCTTCTTATCATAAGTGCGACTTTCTACTGACATAGAACTGTCGTCACTTGGCCAATGCCAACAAGTTTGGTCATATCTGACGGGTCAACACGCTGCTGGGCTTATATGTACCGGCATTGGTCACGCCTTTAGAGCTATTTAGGAGATTCCGATGAGTGAAATACAGGATGTGGTGATTAATCGAATTCGGGAAGTTCGACATCAAATCTCCGAGCAACACGGACATGATCCCCAACGGCTTATCAATTATTATCTCGAATTGCAACAGCAATTCACAGAACAACTTCTAGAGGATGATCATCTCAGTCAATCAGAAGCGAACTCTTCATTCGTTTCGGCTATAAATCTCGCCACATCTTCATCGTAATTGAACGTGCGGGCTAAGTCATGGTGATGCCAGGGCCACGCTGTGCTGTTCCTTACGCTCAGACCTGACGCAATAATTTACATCAAACAAATCGGAGGCAACAAAATGAACACCACTATCGAAGAAAAAAAGCACCCCTTAGCTACAGCGGCGAAGATCGCCACAGGCGCGGTGGGCGCCGTGGCCGCGCTGCCCTTCGTCGCGGCCGGCGGCTGGATGCTGTACAGCAACACGGCCATCAACCACAAGATGCCGCTGCCCAAAGCCATCGACGCGGAGCGCCACAACTTCTTCGGGAAGACCACGGGCCACCTCAGCGTTTACCATGACACCGGCGGATCGGGGCGCCCGCTGCTGCTCCTGCACAGCGTCAACGCCGCCGCGTCCGCCTACGAGATGCGCCCGCTCTTCGAGCACTATCGCGGCACGCGCCCGGTCTGGGCGTTGGATCTGCCCGGCTTCGGCTTCTCCGAGCGCACCGACCGCGTCTACACGCCGATGCTCTACGAGCACGCGATCTTGGACACCTTAGACAAAATCGGGGAGCCGGCGGATGTAATCGCGCTCTCGCTGGGATGCGAGTTCGCGGCGCGCGCGGCCCTCACCCACCCCGACCGCTTCCACACCCTCACGCTGATCTCGCCCAGCGGATTCACATCCGGCGAGGGCAAGCGCGCCTCCCAGCGCGCGGGCCAGCAGGAAATCGGCGAATCCATCCATCGCGCCTTGGCCTTCCCGCTCTGGGCGCGCCCGCTCTTCGATCTGATCGCGACGAAGCGGAGCATCGAGTTCTTCCTCTCGCAGAGCTTCGTGGGCGAGCCGGACTCTGGGATGATCGCCTACGCCTACATCAGCGCGCACCAGCCCGGCGCCGAACACGCCCCGCTCTATTTCCTCAGCGGGCAACTCTTCACCCGCGACGTGCGCGAGCGCATCTACGCCCACGCGACGATCCCCACGCAGGTGCTCTACGACCGCGACGCCTTCGTCAGCTTCGAGGCGCTGCCCGCTTTCATAGAAGCGCGCGACGAAGCGCGCGACAACTGGCGCGCCACCCGCATCACCCCGACGCTGGGACTGCCGCACTTTGAGAAGTTAGACGAGACTGTAGAAGCCTTAGAGGCGTTTTGGGGTTAGATCAGAGAAAAATCACCACTGAGACACGGAGGGCACTGAGAATTAAAAATCTCTGTGCCCTCAGTTCACACAAGGAGCCATATCCAAATGAATCCTTCTTCAAACAACGCCACCCAAAACTGGCACGTCGCCCAATGGCCGCCCCTGGCCTGGGCCGAGACCGTGATCAAAGTCATCGCCCTGACCATCGCCCTTCTGGGAACGATTCAAGCCCTCGGCGCGGGCGCCTTCGCCTTCCCCGGCGGCCTCCGCCTGGCGCAGTTCATCGTGCAGGTGATCTTGGCCCTGGGCCTGGTCGCCGCCATCTTCGACCGCCTCATCGAGCGCGAGATCATCGCGATGGCCTTCGTCCTCCTCAACAACCTCGGCCACTGGGGGATGGCGCTGGCCTTGGCCACGACGGCGGCGCCCGGCGCCCACCTGAGCGCCTTCGCCGCGCTGATGTTGCTGGGCGATCTGGTGAAGTTGGTCTTCCTCAAAGTGCACGATTTTCGCGTCCGCGACACGCCCCTGGCTGCGATGTACGGCCTCACCCTCTTCTACGTCGCGGGCTATGCCGTGCTCCTGATCCTGCAAGCCCTCCAATAACACCGCAAGTAGCGAGCGAGATAAAAAGTCGGGGGATGGAGAGAGATGCGTCCGCTTGGCGCGTCGCGCCATCTGCGGTATGATAAGGCGCGTATGAGCATCCCAAAACGACGCGCAACCGCCTATCGCATCGCGGGCGTGGCGCTGCTGCTGAGCCTGCTCTTCGGGCAGATGGCGACCAGCAGCCGCCGGAAATCCGCCGCCTTCGACGAGACCTATCACCTCGTCTCCGGCTACGCCTATCTCCACACGGGCGATCCCCGCCTGAGCTGGGAACATCCGCCGGTACCGCAGGCCCTGGCCGCGCTCCCCCTGATCCGCCGCGCCGATCTGGCCCCCTTCCCAACCGAGCATCCCGGCTGGCACGAGGGCAATGCCGAGGCCTTGGTGGATGATTATCTCTGGGTGGATAACGCCGCCCGCGCGCCCGATCTCATCTGGGTGGGGCGGATGCCGCTGATGCTGCTGACCGTCGCCTTCGGCCTGGCGCTCTTCTTGGCACTGCGCACCTGCGTCGGCGAGCCGGCCGCGTGGATCGGCCTGACGCTCTTCGCGCTCGATCCCAACATCATCGCCAACGGGCGGCTCATCGGCAACGACCTGGCCATCGCCGGGTTTATCTTCTTAGCGGTGTGGGGATTAGGCGTCTACCTGCGCGAACCCTCGGCGCACCGCCTCATCCTCACCGGCGTGATGGCCGGGCTGGCCGCCGGGAGCAAAGCCACCGCCGCGCTGATCATCCCCATCTTCTTCCTGCTGGCGCTGATTGTGCCGGAAGAAGGGCGGGAAAATCGCCCCACTTGGGCCGGCTTCGGCCGCCGCCTGCTGGCGATGATGGGCATGGCGGGCGTGGCCGCGATCACGCTGTGGGCCATCTTCGGCTTCGAGATCGGCCCGCTGACGCCCGGCGGCCTCCCCATCCCCGCGCCGACCTACGTGGGCGGCCTGCCCCGGATGATGCAACGGATCGCGCGCGGCACGCCCACCCACCTCCTGGGCCGGACGAGCGACACGGGCTGGTGGTACTACTTCAGCCTCACCTTCCTGCTGAAGACGCCGCTGCCCACGCTGATCCTGCTCGCGAGCGGGATCGCCCACGCAGTGCGTCGCCCGCGCGAGACGGCGATCTGGTGGCTTCCCGCGCTCGTCTATCTGCTCGCCGCCTCGGCCAGCACCTTGCAGATCGGCTACCGCTATATTTTGCCCGTGCTCTTCTTCGCCCTCGCCCTGGCCGCGAGTCAATTTCGGCGCTGGCCCCGCGCGCGCTGGCAGCGGCTCGGTCTGGGGATGCTGGGCCTCTGGCTGATAACAAATGCCGCGTGGACCTACCCTCATCACCTGAGCTACGCCAACGAGGCCGTCGGCGGGCCGCGCCAAAGTTGGCGCCACTTCGCGGATATGAACGTCGATTGGGGCATGGATCTGATCGCGCTGCGCGAGTATGAGGCCGCGCATCTTGATCTCAACGGAGAGCTAAACCTGGCCTACTTCGGCAGCGCCTACCCCTCCGCCTACGGCGTCGCGGCGCGGCTGCTGCCCAGCTTCTCGCGCGCGCTGGCCGGCCCGATCTATCACGCCTACAACGCGCACACGCCGCCGCCGGGCGTCTACGCCATCAGCGCCACCAGCCTCCACCTGGGGTTGCTCTACGAGGGGCAGGATATGTACGCCTACTTCCGCGCGCGCGAGCCGGACGCCCGCGTCGGCGGCTCGATCCTCATCTACCGCGTGGATTATCCGCCGGAGATGCCCGTGGATCGCACCGTCGTGATCGGGCCGGAGGTGTGGCGGCTCTCGCCGGAGGCGTTGGGGTGGCAGCCGGGCCATCGGCTGATCGCCAAATGGGGCGCGGC
>JBKHCQ010000191.1:0-6920 GCA_046541755.1 Anaerolineales bacterium
TAATAATCAATCTCGAACCGACAGGGAAGCCGATGAGGGATGAAACCCGCGAGTGTTTCACGTGAAACATCTTGGCTATATTGAGCACCTTCGATTCTAACAGCCTCTGTTTTTTGTGCGACACAACAAAGGGGCGAGCCAGCCGCCCCTTTCAGTTTATGGGGATTTCGGGTGCTACTGCTCGACTTAGAAAAAGAAGAGAAGTACCAGTTTGCCGAGATGCGCATAGGCCTTCTATAACCTTTTTCGGCCTTCTATGCTAACCGAGCGCCTAATCAAGCGCCCCATCCTTTATCCAAGGACTCGTGCTTGGAAAGCCAACATCAAGCGCGAGAACTTCTGCATCATACTCGGATTTTCTAACATTTCCAGTCCAGCTTGATAAGCAGACAGGCCTTCCATCCGCCGCCCATCTCGGAAAAGTGCCATACCGATCGCCATCAGCGTCTCGCCCTGACGTTGCTTGTCGCCCAACTCCTCAAAGATGGCTGTGGCTTGCCGCCAAGCATCGATGGCCTCCTCTTTCTTCCCTTGGGAAGCATAACAGCTCGCCATATTGCCCAACGCCTGGGCTTGGCGGGATTTGTCCTCCAGGCGCTCGAAAATGCGATACGCCTCCTGAATCGCCTCTAAGGCTTCATCCCAACGGCTCTGCTTGCGGCGGATGATGCCGATATTGTTTAACATCTCACCCGCCTCAAGCTCGCGCCCCTCTTCGGCGAAGTGCTCCAGCGCCTCGCTGAATCGACGCGCGGCCTCATCGTACAACCCTTCTTTGAAGAGCCGTAGCCCTTCCTCTTGCAATTCTTCGGCTTTAGGCGCTGTCATGTCACCTCCCTAAAAACGGTTACCACTCGCAAGTTCCTCAGTACGTGATCTCCAACAGACTCTCGGCGATCATCCGCAAAGTCCCGGCCGGCATGCGCGAGAGCCGCATCGCAATCTCCAAGTAACTTTCGTTGATGGGCCGCAGGATAAATTCACGCAACTCCGGCGAAAGTTGGATGAATTGCTCGAATTGTTCCTGAAGCAAATGCCACTTCCCCACCTTACTGTCATAATCCAAGAAGAAATCGAGGGCGACGTTCAGGGCACGACTTAATACCTCAAGCTCGGCCACAGAGATGGGGTTGCGTCCATATTCGTAATCCGAAATCGTCGAGGCCGAGCAACCTAAAATTTCCGCAAGATCCTTCTGTGTCCGGCCGGCATCGTTGCGAGCCTGCCGTAACCGCGCTCCGATCACCCGATGGCGCAGCATCAAGTAGGAATCGGGGTCGGGCAATTCTGCCTGTTTCATCGCCTCGCTGAGCGCCTCATTTGAACGAAATGATTGCAACGGTATTTCTAAAAATCGTGATAATAATTCCAGTTCCGGCAGAGAAATAGCGCGCTGCGCTGTCTCGTAGTCCTCAAAGCGATCAGGCGAAACCCCAATCGCGGCGGCGCACTCCCGTTGTGACATCCGCGCTCGGTTGCGAGCATTTTGGATTAACACGCCTAAGATCCGGTTGCGTAATTCGATGACTTCTTGATTGGGCATCTTGACTCCTTGAATGGCCAGCCGTGGGGATAGCTCGTCACACTTCGCTGCTACGCTTGCCAGAACGATTGACTCCAACCGCATGGGGCGCATGTCGTACTCTCCCATCCGATTGATTTGCCGTTCTCATTATAGCATACTCCCTTTGGGGAGCAACAACTTGACATTCCCCTGACATTCCCTTGACATTCTATAGAAGGATGTTAGGATAGCTTTGTTTACAAATACCCTGGACACTCATCCAGAGAGGTGGAGGGAACGGCCCTGTGAAGCCTCGGCAACCGGGTTAGGGGAGACACCCTAATTCAGGTGCCAAGTCCGTCAGAGCGAAAGCTATGTTCTGGAAGATGAGGTCTTGACCCGATGTGTCAGGCCTCTTCTTGCGAGAAGGGGCCTTTTGCTTTTCTGGAGATGTCACGGGGCCAAACTATCTTTAAGTTACAGGAGGTCTTTGATGTCGAAAGAACGAAACATTGTCGTGACAACGACAACCGGCCAATATATCGATGAGTTGCCCGTGGAGTTGGTGGAGCGCAAGGGGATCGGGCATCCCGACAGTCTGTGCGATGGCATCGCCGAGCGGATCTCGGTGGAGTATTCTAAGTGGTGCCGCGAAAACCTGGGCGCGATTCTGCACCATAACTTCGATAAGGTCCAGCTCGTCGCCGGTGAGGCCGATGTCACGTATGGTCGCGGCCAGATGATCACGCCGATCCGCATTCAGATCGCGGGGCGCGGGTTGCCCACCTATCAGGGGAAGATGGTCCCGATGGACACAATTGCCATCGAAGCGGCACGCACGCATCTGCGCGAGACGCTGCGCTACTTAGATCCGGTCAAGCATGTGGTCATTGATTCCTACGCCGGGCGCGGCGTCGAGGAGTTGCAGTACACGGTGAATCACAACGTCGCCAACGATACGAGCTTTGGCGTCAGCCACTGGCCGCGCTCCGTGTTGGAAAATGCGGTCTATGAGACGGCGCAGTACATCAACTACGAGCTGATCGACCAATTCCCCATCGGGGAGGATGTGAAGGTGATGGGCGCGCGCCGAGGCAAAAACATTGTGCTCACCGTCGCGCTGCCTTTGATCGGGCCGGAGGTTCAGGATGCTGCCGAGTACACCGAAGTGTGCCGCGCGGCAGAGCAGGCCATCCAGGTCTACGCCCAGGGATTGAGCGCCCACGACGTGAGGGTCGACGTCAACACCGCCGACGATGTGGAGAATGACGCGGTCTATCTGACGCTCACCGGCACCTCCGCCGAGCACGGCGATGACGGCTCCGTCGGGCGCGGCAACCGCGTCAACGGCGTGATCGCGCCCTTCCGCGCGGCCAGCTTGGAAGCCGCCGCCGGCAAGAACCCGGTCACCCACGTGGGCAAGCTCTACAATCTCTTGGCGATGGAAGCCTCCAAGGCCATCGTGGCCCAGGTGCCGGAGGTGCGCGCCGCCACGGTCTACATCCTCTCGCAGATCGGCCACCAGCTAGATGAGCCGCTGGTCGCGACGGCCAGCATCGACACCCAGAACGGCCACGTCAATCCCCAAGTCGAAGGCGCCGTGATCGAGGTCTTGGATACGCAACTGCAATCGATTGACGAACTGCGCGAGAGGATCTTGCGCCAGGAGTTGCCCGTTTGTTGACGGTCGCTTGATTTAGGCATCGCCTCTAGCATAGAGCCAAGTATCACCGGGCCGTCCGAATGGGCGGCCCGGTTTGTTGCGCTGGATTTTTCGCTTGATTGCGGTAGAATGATGACAGTTTTTACAAAAATATTCAAAAGTTGGTTTCTGAGGAGGAGCACAATGTCAAGACCCTACAACCCGCGCGAGATTGAACCGAAGTGGCAGGAGAAATGGGAGCAGGATAAGCTGTACCAAGCCGTCATCGATCACGACGCCCCCAAATTCTACGCCCTTACTATGTTGCCCTATCCCAGTGGGGACTTGCACATTGGTCACTGGTACGCGATGTCGCCCAGCGACGTGCGAGCGCGCTTCAAGCGAATGCAGGGCTACAACGTGATGTTCCCCATGGGCTTCGATGCGTTCGGCCTGCCGGCGGAGAACGCTGCGATCCAGCGCGGCATCCATCCCCAGACATGGACGCTGCAAAACATCGAGGCGATGCGCCAGCAACTCCGCACGATGGGCGCGATGTTCGATTGGGATCGCGAGGCGATTTCCTGCCTACCCGGCTATTATCGCTGGTCGGAGTGGTTCTTCCGTAAGTTCTACGATATGGGCCTGGCCTATCGCAAAAAGTCCCCTGTCGATTATTGCCCAAACTGCAAAACGACCTTAGCCCGCGAGCAGGTCATCGGCGAGGAGCGCGTCTGCGAGCGCTGCGGCGCGCAGGTCTCGAAAAAAGATCTCGAGCAGTGGTTCTGGAAGATCACGGACTACGCCGAAGAGCTGTTGGATTTCTCCGACATCGACTGGCCAGATCGCATCATTCGGCTCCAGACCAACTGGATCGGGCGCAGTGAGGGCGCGGAGGTCGTCTTCAAGGTCGCGCCGGAGGATATGCCCGCCGACGCGGCCCCCGGCGAGGAGAATCTGGTCGTCTTCACCACGCGGCCTGACACGCTCTGGGGCGCCACCTTTATGGTGCTGGCGCCGGAGCATCCGCTGGTGGCGCGCATCACCAAGGCCGAGCACACGGACGAAGTCGCGGCGTACAAGCAGCAGGCCGCGCGCCAGACCGAAATCGAGCGCCTGAGCACGGAGAAAGAGAAGACGGGCGTCTTCACCGGCGCCTACGCCATCAATCCCGTGAACGAGGCGCGCATTCCGATTTGGATCGCCGACTACGTGATGATGACCTACGGCACCGGCGCCATCATGGCCGTGCCGGCCCACGACGAGCGCGACTTCGCCTTCGCTCAGAAGTTCGATTTGCCCATCCCGATGGTCATCCAGACCCAGGCGTGGGAGGAGGACGGGCGTCCCGATCCGCTGCCCGCAGCTTATCCCGGCGAGGGCGTCATGGTCAATTCGGGGGATTTCGACGGCACGCCGGCCCCGCATCCCGCCGTAGAAGAGGTCACGGCGTGGTTGGAGGAGCGCGGCGCGGGCGAAAGCGCGATCAACTATCGCCTGCACGATTGGCTCATCAGTCGCCAGCGCTATTGGGGCGCGCCGATCCCCATCATCTACTGCGATGCATGTGGCATCGTGCCGGTGCCCTACGAGGATCTGCCGGTGCTGCTGCCCGATGTGGAGTTTATGCCCTCCGGCGAAAATCCGCTACTCTATCACGAGGAGTTCCTGCACACCACCTGCCCCCAGTGCGGCGGGCCGGCGAAGCGCGAGATCGACACGATGGACACCTTCGTCTGCTCCTCCTGGTATCAATACGCCTATCTCAGCCCCTACTTTAAGGAACACGAGCCAATGTCCGCCGATGCGACGCCGTGGGATCCGGCGGAGGCCGACTACTGGCTGCCCGTCGATACCTACACGGGCGGCGCGGAACACGCCGTGATGCACCTGCTCTACACGCGCTTCTTCACGAAGGCGCTGCGCGATGCCGGCATCCTCGATTTCGACGAGCCGATGTTGCAATTGCGCAATCAGGGCGTCATCTTGGGCGAGCCGCGCCCCGGCGATCACGTCGCTATCTCCGGCAGATGGGAGGGCAACACCTTCCACGCGGAGCATATCCAGACCTACTCGTTCGAGGATCCTGCGGCGTGGCCAGAACCGGGGCGCGAACCCGATCGGGTCTGCGGTGAGGTGATGGATCGCGACGACGTGAGCCTCAAAGTTCGCACCTCTCCATCTAAAGAAGAGTCTAAAGAAGAAGGGAATGAGGCCCAAAAAGAGGAAATCACGGTCGTGCGGGTGACGGACGAGACTCACATCGACATCCCTGAAAAAGACAAGGCCGGCGAGCTGAAGGATATCCTCTATCATTTGGATGTGGAGAAGATGTCCAAGAGCAAGAAGAACGTCGTCGCGCCGGATGAGTTGGTGGAGGAGTACGGCGCCGATACCGTGCGCGCTTATCTGATGTTCGGGTGGCGCTGGGAACAGGGCGGTCCGTGGGATAGCCAGGGTATCGAGGGAACGGCCCGCTGGATGCACCGCGTCTGGGCATTGGCGACGACGGCGCCGCACGAGCAAGCGGAACCCAGCGCCAAGGCCGAGCGCGAGTTGCTGCGCGCGATGCACTACGCGATCAAGGCCGTGACGGAGGATCTGGAGGATTTCTCCTTCAACACCTCCATCGCCCGCCTGATGGAGTACACCAACGCGCTGAGCAAGGCCAAAACCGCCTACTGGGGAACTCCGCTATGGGATGAAGCGCTCAGCAACCTGTTGCTGCTGCTGGCGCCCATCGCCCCGCACATCACCGAGGAGCTGTGGGCCGAGATGGGCCGCCCGTATAGCATCCATCAACAGGCCTGGCCCACGTGGCAAGAGGAGATGCTGGTGCAAGAGACGGTCGAGATTCCCGTGCAGGTCAACGGCCGGGTGCGCGGTCGCATCACCATCGCCTCCGACGCAACGGACGCCGCAATAGAAGCCGCCGCGCTGCAAGACCCCAACGTCCAACGCCACCTGGAGGGCCAAGAGATCGTCAAGATCATCATCCCGCAGGGGCAGTTGGTGAGCATTGTGGTCAAACCGGCGTAAAGTTAAGCCCTGAATAGCATAACTCCAAACGAGGCCGGCTCTTCATCGAGCCGGCCTCGTTGGTTGTGATAATCAAAACGCCACTCCGCTTACGCTCCGAGGCTTACTACGAACTAAATCAGGCGACGTCGCCGCCTTGCCACGGGCGATAGAGGCGATTCGATACGCCCATTCGCGCCAGGATGCGCCCGACCGTATGATCCACCATCGCCTCGATGGTCGCGGGGCGATGATAGAAGGCAGGCACGGGCGGGAAAATCACCGCGCCATTCTCCGCCGCTTGGGCCATCAACCGGAGATGGCCCAGATGCAAGGGGGTTTCGCGCACGACCAAGATCAATGGACGCCCCTCCTTGAGCGTGACATCGGCGGCGCGGGTGAGGAGATTGGCCGTATAGCTATGCGCGATGGCCGAGAGGGTCTTGATGGAACACGGCGCGACGATCATCCCCGCCGTAGATGTAATGAAAGAGCCGCTGGCGATGGGCGCCGCCAAATTCGCTGGATCGTAGGCGTGCGTCGCCAGCGCGCGGATCGCGTCCGGTTCTACCTCCAACTCCTGGCGGATCGTCACGGCGGCCGGATGCGTCACCACCAGATGCGTCGTGACCTCCATCTCGGCCAGCGCCTCCAGCAGCCGCCGGCCATAAATCGCCCCGCTCGCGCCACTGATCCCCACCACAATATCTCTAGCGCGCTGCCCCAGTGAATTTTCAGCCATTATCAACCTCCTCA
>JBKHCQ010000192.1:0-6908 GCA_046541755.1 Anaerolineales bacterium
GCTGGGGGACCTTGTTACAATGATCTGACGATCCCCTGGAAGCAATTTGGTAACACCAAAACAGCTCGCAGGTTGCTTATTGCATGCGGGCTGTCATGTCCTGATTCACCAGCCAGCGCGCGCCATCGACCTGATCCTTCACCTCGACGTTCCCCATCCGATGGCGGATCGCGCCCTCGAATGCCAAACCGCGTCGCGCGCTGCCCCGATTATCCAACTTGAAGACCAGGAAGCCCAAGCTGCGGAGATATTGCGCGCGCATATCGACCGTCAATCCCCAACTGTAGCGCGCGAGGTGATCGCGTTCGGGCGCTGCCCCAGGCTGGGGCCGCTTGCTCTGAGCGATGATCCGTTAGCCGATAGCGGCCTGCCCGTGACCATCTCCTTGGCCGAGCGGTGTGGGACGCCCTACGCGCTGCGCCTCCCCGCGCTGGACGAGAATCCCGACGACGCTATTGCTGGTGGAATGAGGCCGTCGGTCCAGCAAAAATGCAACTCTACATCACCGCCCGCGCCATCCCGCCATCGACTAAGAGCGTGACGCCGTGGATATACGAGGCCGCCGGGGAGAGCAGGAACGCCGCCGCGCGCCCGAACTCCTCCGTGCTCGCCATCCGGCGCAGCGGCACATCTTGGGCGATGCTGGCCGCTTCCTCGTCGGGCGTCGTCACATTCTGCTCGGAGCGCGCGCGGAGGATCTCATCGACGCGCTCGGTGCGCGTCCAGCCCGGCGCGATGGCGTTGATGCGGATATTATCCGGCCCCAATTCGATAGAGAGGCTCTTGACCATGCCAATCACGGCGGGACGCAGGCTGTTAGAGAGCGTCAGCCCGTCCAGGGGATGGCGCACGGTCACGGAGGTATTGGCCAAGATGCTCCCGCCGCCCTGCCGTCGCATCAGCGGCGCGACCTCGTACGTCAAATAGACCGCGCTCTGGATGATCTGGTGCATCGCGTGTTCCCAGATTTGCGGCTCCAGATCCAAGAAATGGCCCGGCATCGGTCCGCCCGTGTTGATGAAGAGCGCGTCGAGCCGCCCCAAGCGCTCCATCGTCTGATTGACGAGGCGATGCACGTCGTCGCCCGCCGCGACATCCGCGACGATGGGCAACACCTCCACGCCCGTCTCGTCCGCCAACGTCGCGGCGGCTCTCTCGAGCGGATCGGCGTTGCGCGCGCAGAGCACAACCTTCGCGCCCTCCTGCGCCAGCGCCTGCGCCGTCGCGTACCCTAACCCCCGACTGGAGGCGGTCACCAGAGCAACCTTATCCTTGAGTTTGAGATCCATCCTCTCTCCTTCTGTATTTCCTCTATTTGATCCTGTACGATGAAATCGTTGGGTCAAATAGCTTTGTGCCTACACATTATTTACATAACACGCAATACGCCTTATCTTTACCCCAACGCCACACCCCGTTATTATACTGTAATTACCCATAATCCTCCAATCACCAGCCCGATCCCCGCCAACTTCCGCCTGGTCAATCGCTCGTGCAGCGCCAGCGCCGAAAGCAGCGCGACGAAGAGCGGCGTCGTCTCGCTCACCGCCTTCACCACGCCCGGATGGCCGCGCGCCACGGCGTGTAAAAAGAGCTGCCACTGGCCGATCACCAGCGCGGCCCGCCCGGCGACCAGGCCGCCCTTGCGCGCCGTGAGCCATGTCCAATCGGGGCGCCACAGCGCGGCGCTCAGCGCGGTGATGAGCGCCACGCGCAGCAGATAATAGGTGTAGGGATTGGTGATCTCCAGCGTGAAGAGATACTTCACCAGGTAGACGTTGCCGCCGAAGAGCGCCGCCGCGCCTACCGCCGTGCCTAATGGAAGCAGAAGCAGCCGCGCGCGGTGCGGTTGGGTTTTTTGGGGATTGGGGGCCTCGTCCGCCACCGGGCCTTGCGCGCGATGCAGCAGCACGCCGCCCAGCAGCATCAGGATGATGCCGCCGCTGTCCCGCAGGGTGAGCGTCTGGAGGTCAGCGGCGGCGAAAAGCGGGGCCAAGAGCAGCGTGAAGAGCGGCGCGAGGCCCAGCAGCGGACTGGCGATGCTCGCCTCCAAGCGCTCCAGCGCCTTGAAGTAGCCCACGTTGGCGAAGCCGTCGATCATCGCGGTCAGGAACAGCACGCCGCACCCTCGCCACGTGGGCGTCAGGTAGAAGAAAAAGGGGAGGCCCGGCAGGAGCAGCAGCGAGATCACCGCAAAGTTGAAGCTGAGGTAGCGCCGCGCCGGCACCTCGTGCAGCAGATACTTCGCCATAATGGTGGCCACGGCGGCTAGGAGCGCCGAACCTAAGCTGAGGAGGATCATCCATTCGCTTCGTGTTCAGGCGGGCGGCGTGAGCGTCTCCGTCGTCGTGGTCGGCGCGGAGCACTCGAAGCGCAGCTTCGTCTCGCCCACGCGGATCTCATCCCCGGCGGTGAGCGGCAGCGGGCGGCGGAGCCGCTCCCCGTTGAGGTAGGTGCCGTTGTGGCTGTCCAAATCCTCGAGCCACCATCGCCCCTCGCGCCAAATCAGCAGCAGATGATGCGCGGAGGCGAAGGCGTCGTGCATCACCAGCGTGTTATCCGGCGCGCGGCCCACCGCCGTGATCGGCTCCAAGGAGAGCTTCTGCCCGGCCTCCTCCCCGTTCTCGATGGCGATCCAGGCGGGGTGCGGTGGCGCCGGGGCGTTGGGCACCTCCTGCTTCAGCCCGCGCCAGAGGACGTAGAAGGCGAAGGCCAAGAAGGCGTAGAGCCAGAGGGCCAGCAATCCGCGCAAGACCAAAAGCCACTCGGCCACGTTAGCGCTCCGGCGGGGGGAAGGATTGGGTGTTTGTCGTCGCGGATGAGGACGAAGCTTCTGGAGATCGCGCCGTCGCTTCCCGGCGGGTGTCTTCGGCGTAGATCAACTCCACGCCAGAGAGCGAGATCAGATCGCCGGGCCGTAGCACAATCTCCTGGACGGGGAAGCCGTTGACGCGGATCCCGCCGGTGCTGCCCAAATCCTGCAGGATGTAGCGCCCGTAGCGGCGGCGCATCTGCGCGTGATAGCGGGAGACGCGCCGATCCTCGATGATCAGATCGTTATCCAAGGCGCGGCCGATGCGCACCGCCGGCGTCGTCAGATCGAACGCGCGCTCGTCTGTCAAGATCAGGTAGGCCTGCGTGGGCGCGGCTCGCTCCTGATCCATCATCGTCTGCAAACGCTCCAAGTCGAAATCGCGCGTCTTCTCGGTGCTGCGCGGCGCCCGATCCGCCGGAGAGATTTGGATGGTGCGTAACGGGACGCGCGGATTGGGATGGAGAATCACCGCCGGCGGGGTGATCAAGCGCACATCCATGCGCTCGGCCAGCTTGTAGAGCGCTTCCGCAAGGTGCGCCTCCAGGTTGGGATGGTGGTGTTGGAGTGCGGTCAGATCGTCGGGGTGGAGCGCGATGCGATAGCGCCCCGGCACTTCGGGCGCGCCGTCGGCCCCGATGCGCTCGCCATCCTCCAGCGCGTGCGCCAGGCTGCGCGCGACCTGTTCGGGCAACAAGCGCCCGGCGAACAGCCGCACGAACGGTTCCTCGACCAATTGAGTGATCCAGCTTTCTAAGCGTTTTAATCCATTCATAGGAGGAATTATAAAGGCAAATGCGAAAAAGTCAGCCAGAAATCCGATTTTTGCGCTTTGAAATGGGGATTGGGCTTCTAATATGAAAAATCGGATTTCTTTGCGAGCACTTCATCCACGGGCGGCGACTTTGGCCCCCTTGGATAAGGCGGTATAATCTTGGATATGATAAAACGACACGCAAACGCGATCTTGATCATCGGTGTGGTTTTGATGTTGGCGGCGGGGTGGGGCGCGGTGCAGTGGCGCGCGCGCTGGCGCTTCCACACGCGCGGCTGGACGAGCGATTTCCCCGGGCCTATCGCGGATACGCCGCCCGCGACCGCGTGCGTCAACGCGGCGCTGACGCAGTACGAGCCGGCGGATCTCGCCTGGGCGCTCGACACCATCGAGGACTACGGCTTCGCCTGGGTGCGCCAGCGCTTCGCCTGGGCCGAAATCGAGCCGGCGCCGGGTGAGTTCGATTGGGCGGCGGGGGATCGCGTCGTGGCGGAGGCGGAGGCCCGCGATCTGCGCCTGTTGGCCGTCTTAGATGGCGCGCCCGATTGGGCCGGGATGCCGCCCGATCCGGCGGCGTTCGCGCGCTTCGCCGGGGCGTTCGCCGCGCGCTACGGCGAGTCGATCACCTACTACCAGATCTGGCACAACCCCAACCTGGGATCGGCCTGGGGCGGGCGCGCCGACGCCTTTGGTTACGCGGAGCTGTTGGCGGACGCCGCCACGGCCATCCGCGCGGTCGATGACGACGCCCGCATCGTGCTGGGCAGCTTCGCGCCGACCTCCGAGGTGGGCGCCAACAACTTCGCCGAGGATGTCTTCTTCGAGATGTTGATGGTCGCCGGCGCGGGGCCGCACTTCGATGTGGCGGCGGTGCAGCCCTACGGCTTCGAGACCGGCCCGCTGGATCGCCGCGTGGGCCGCGATGTGCTCAACTTCTCGCGCGCGATCCTGATGCGCGAGGCGCTGGTCGCGCACGGGATGGAGGAGACGGCGGTGTGGGCCAGCGATTTCGGCTGGAACGTCGGCCCCGATTCGATCTGGGGCGAGGTCAGCGCGACGAAACAGGCGGCGTACACCGTCGAGGCGTTGGCGCGGGCCGAGCGCGAGTGGCCGTGGATGGGCGTGATGTGCGTCAATGGTTTCCAGCCGCGCCCGGTGAATTCAATGGCGGAGCGCGAGACGCCTGACGCCGAGGAGCATTGGGGCTTCGCGCTCTTCGGACCGGAGGGCGACCCGCGCCCGGCGGCGGAGGCCGTGCGCGCGTGGGCGACGCAGAGATCGAAGCAAGGCCTCGCGACGCCCGGCTACTATCCCGCCAACACCGACCTGGCCGATTTCGAGGGGACGTGGACGCTGGGGCCGCAGGGGGCCGACATCGGCCAGAGCGGCGACCGGGTGAGTTTGGACTTCGAGGGCACGGGCGTGGCGCTGACCGTCCGGCGCGGGCCGTACCGCGCCTTCCTCTTCGTGACCGTCGATGGCGAGCCGGCCCCGGCGCTGCCCCGCGATCGCGAGGGGCGGGCCTACGTGGTGCTCTACGATCCGCTGGCGGCGCAGGCCACAGTCCCGCTGGCCGAGGATCTGCCCTACGGCGCGCACACCGTCGAGGTGACAGCGGAGCGCGGCTGGCAGCAGTGGGCGCTGGCCGATTGGCGCGTGGCGAACACGCCCGATCCCACCGGCTATCGCATCGGGCTGGCGGTCTGGGCGGCGGTGGGCGCGCTGGGGCTGATGTTGGCCGTCGTGGCCGGGCGGCGGGTGGCGTGGGGCGCGCTCGGCGGCGCGCTCGTGGCGGGCTGGCGGCGGCTGCGCGGGTGGCTCCGCGCGTTGATCTCGGTGGTGGTGAGCGCGATCTACGTCTTCGCCACGTGGCAGGTGCTCTACGGGGAACCCGTCTTCCGCCGGTTGGGGCAGGGCGAGGGCGCAGCGGCGCTGCTCTTAGCCGCCGCGCTCTTCTACTTCTCGCCGTGGATGGTGCTCTCGTTGGTCGCCGGCGCGTTGGTCGCGGTGATCGTCTGGATCGAGCCGGCGATGGGGTTGGCGCTCACGATCTTGACGGCGCCCCTCTATATGCATCCCCTCTCGCTGCTGGGCAAATCCTTCGCCTTAGCCGAGTTGGTCTTGCTCCCGACGTTGGCCGGCTGGGCGACGCGACTAGTAAGGCGCTGGCGTCGCGGGGAGGGCCTTATTTATCCCCCTCAAGGGGACGCGCTGCTCTACCTGCGCCCGATCTTGGCCTTTGTCCTGCTCGCGCTCGTGACGACGGGCTTCGCGGCGCACCGGCGCGAGGCGCTGCGCGAGTTGCGCCTGGTCGTCATCGAGCCGTTGCTCTGGTATCTGGCGCTGGTCACGCTGCCGATGTCGCAGCGCGAGCGCTGGCGGATCCTCGATGCGTTCGTGCTGAGCGGCGTGATGGTCGCCGGGGTGGGGCTGGTGCAGTACTTTCTGCTGGGCGACGTGATCACCGCCGAGGGCGGGATTCAGCGCCTACACAGCGTCTACGGCTCGCCCAACAACGTGGGCCTCTACCTGGGGCGCGTCCTGCCCGTGAGTTTGGCCCTCGCGCTGTGGGGGGGCGCATCGCCGTTGGGCGACTGGACGGAGTTCTGGCGGGATCGACGGCGCGTGGCCTACACGCTCGCGCTGCCGCCCATCGGCCTGGCGCTGGTGCTGAGCCTCTCCAAGGGCGCGATTATCGTGGGCGTCCCGGCGGCGTTGTTCGTGATGGGGATGTTGGCCGGTCCGCGCTGGCGGCGGATCACCTTAGTCGTTTTGGCCCTGGGGCTGATCGCGCTGATCCCGCTGTTGCGCACACCGCGCTTCGCCAGCCTCTTAGATCTTTCCAGCGGCACGACGGGCTTTCGCATCGCGTTGTGGCACAGCTCCTGGGCGCTGCTCCGCGATCATCCGTGGGTGGGCGTCGGGCTGGATAACTTCCTCTACGCCTATCGCACCCGCTACGTCCTGCCGACGGCGTGGGAGGAGTTCAACCTCTCGCATCCGCACAACCTCCTCTTTGATTACGCGGTGCGCTTGGGCCTTGGCGGGCTGCTGGTGGCGGGGTGGTTCCAGATCGCCTTCTGGCGGCGGATGTGGTCCTTGTGCCGCAGAGATACAGCGGATCTTCGGCGGCGGGCGTTGGCCCTGGGGATGATGGGCGCGATGGCGAATTTCCTGGCTCACGGCCTCGTCGATGCGTCCTACTTTGTGATCGACCTGGCCTATGCCTTCGCCTTGGCGCTGGCCGTCTCCGTGTGGCTGCGGCGTTCGTCGTTGTAGATGTAGAAACTAAAAAGAGACGCAAGATCTTGCGTCTCTACG
>JBKHCQ010000193.1:0-6907 GCA_046541755.1 Anaerolineales bacterium
CTTACTAAGAATCCGCAGCATCACCCGTTTTTGCCCCATTTTGTCCTCTACTCAATTCTGTCTATGCTCAAATCGATGAGGAGTTTTCATAATATACAAGGCGCGAAGCCGCCAGGTTTTTGACTCTTGGACTACCTGACTAAGGACTACCCGACCAATTGACTATAAGGACTAAGTGACTCCCATGCAAGCCTACCTCGCGATCAAATACCATGCCGATAACCGGAATCGCCCGCTCATCGAGGCGATCTCGGCGGCGCTGGCGCAGGTCGGCTTCGAGACGGTCTGCATCATCCGCGATGTGGAGCAGTGGGGCGCGGTGCATCTTTCGCCGGAGGCGCTGATGCGCGCATCGTTCGCGGCGCTGGCGGATAGCGATCTCTTAGTCGTGGAACTATCTGAAAAGGGCGTGGGCATCGGCATCGAGGCGGGGTACGCCTATGCCACCGGCATCCCCATCGTCACCATCGCCCGGCGCGGCGCGGACATCTCCACCACGCTGCGCGGCATCTCACAGCGCGTGGGCTGGTACGACGGGTACGACGAGGTGGTGGAGCTGGTTGGCCCCTTTGCGCGTTAGGGGGAAAAATTAGCCCCATCGCGCCGGAGCAGCACGGGCAGGTAGGCCCAATGGAGGCGCTCGCCCACGTGGAAGGTGGCCGTGGCTTCTCCCGCGCCCCCGTTGGCCGAATCGAAGGTCGCGGTGTTGGGGATGGGCATCTGGAGCGTGAGATCGGCCTCATCCCGCAACCGGGCGGTGAAGACCCAGCGATGATCGCGCATCGGCGGGAGGTCGCCCGTCCACGTGAGGACGCGCGTGGCCGTGGTCGCGCTCACGTCCGCCGACCGCCGCACCCACGCGCCGAAGTTTACGTTGGCCGGCAGCGCATCGCGCAGGTGGACGTCGTACGCGGTGACGACGCCCGTGTTGGAGAGCGCCAGCGTGTAGGTGACTAACGTCCGGGGCGCGACGTTCTCCGTGGGCGTCACGGCCTTGGTCACCTGGAGATGCGGCAGCAGCTCCGTTATGTCGAACGTCGCTGCCAGGGGATCGTGATCCGAAGCGCCCCACATCGTCGGCTCGCCCGCATCGTAGCCATTGGGGAAGTCGGCGTTGGCGTGAAGCGGGGCCGCCGCTTGCAGTTGGTAGAAGAGCGGCGGTGCAAGGAGGATGTGCGCGCGCGCCCGCGCGATGCCGCGCTCGATCTCGGTGTAACGCTCCGCCGCCGGCACGATCTCCCAGGCGTTGAGCATCTGGGTGATGGCGTGGCCGGTGCTGAGCGCGGGCAGCGCTTGGAGATCGCTCACGCCTAGATCGCCCAGGAGCATCACGTGGCGCGTGCGGCTGATCGCCATCTGCCGGCCCAGATCGGCCAGGAAGGCGGCCTGCGCCTGGCGGCGCTGGTCTACGGCGGGATCATCGCCGGCGGGGAGGTGGGCCGCGAGCGCGGCGAAGCGCGTCTGAGCGCGCTCGTAGGTGAGCGTGCCGGTCAGCACGATGGGGCGGCGCGCGAAGAGCGGGTGCAGGTCGGCGCCCGCGCCCGCGCAATCATCGTCGTAGGCTGCCGCGTCAGGGTCGCCGTGAGTGGAGCATTCTTGGTACTCCGCCGACCACGTGACGTCGGTGACCTGATCGGGGCGCCACAGCAGCGCGGTCGCTTCTCCATTCGCGTCGGGCGGGGCGTGCGCGGCGTCGTAGGAGCAGCCCGCGTCCGCCAGGGCCGTTTGCAGCGGTGTGATGACGGCGTCGGCGCGGATCTCCTGGAGCGCGATCAGTGAGGGGCAGCCGAGGCCCAGCACGGTAGTGACGACCTTGGTCAGTCGCGCGCTTTGCGGATCGTGAAGCGACTGGAGGTGAAACGTCGCGGCGCTGAATTCGCCCGGCGCTGGCGCGGGCCAGGTGGGCGGGGCGGGGGGCGCGGCGGCAGACTCGACGACCTCCCACGGTGCGCCGGCCTGGGTGAGGATGGTGTAGGCGCCGGCGGTGAATCCCAAGGGGCCAGCGACGTTGCGCACCGTGCTGCCGGTGAGTAGGCCCGGCGGGCGGCGGCCATCGATCAGGCCATAGCGCTCGTAGTGGCGCGCGGCGACCGGGCGGCCTGTGTGCGGCCCATCGTGCATCACGCGCTCGAGGCCCGTCGCGCCCGCGATCACCCACAGCGTATTCGACCGCGTCGGCCCGACGACGGTCGCCGTGGCAGGATAGGTCACGCGCATCCCCTCCAGCGACTCCCAGTAGAGCGTCGCCGCGTCGGGATCGCCGGGCGGGGCCAGCGGCAGCGCGGCCGGCAGGGAGATCGCCGCGCCGATTTGGAGGGCGTCCTCGGCGGCGGGATCGACGCGCACGCGCGTGAGGCAGGCATCGCCGGCGCAGTTCGCGCCCTCGGCCTCGGAGAACTCCTCGACAACGCCGGTGACCGTGATCCAATCGCCGAGTTGGAACGTGGGGAGCAGCGTGGATGTGTACGCGACGAAAATCGCGTCGGAGGCGGCGGGGTCGCCATCTCCCACGGGGTCTTGCAAGAAGAACCCATCGCAGTCGATGGGCGCGTGGCCCTCGAAGAACCCGGTCAGCGCCCCGGAGGTTTGGACCTCTTCATCTACATAGGGGGAACGTGGGCCGTTGCCCTGAATCGCGGCGGGGGGCAGATATGGCGCGGCGGGCGAAGCTTCTCCGGTGTGGGATCCGACGCCCGCACTGAGCAAGAGGAGCAGAATTGCGAGCCATATTCCGCGCCGCGCGAGCCATTGTCCGCGCCGCATGTGGGCCTCCTCGTCGGGGGGTAGGGGGAAATTCTGGCCTCGAAGGGTTTTGGATTCACTTCAAGGCGGTTGGATTGCTTACCCAATCTCCTCGCGCCATTCGAACTCAAAATCGCCGATGCGGACCGTATCGCCTTCTGCGACGCCGGCCTCGCGTAAGGCTTTGAGGATGCCCTGGCGATCCAGATATTTGTGGAGCCGCATCAGGGCGTCGCGCAGATGGGTGGGGGTGCGGTGCACCATCAACTCGACCTGGTCGCCGCGCACGCGCCAGAGGTCCGACGCTTCCCGCGAGATGGTGTAGCCTAACTCCTCGGGCTTCGGGCGGATGATGGCCGGCATCGGGCGGTGGATTTGGGGCATCGGCGCTTCCTGGAGCTTCTGGTGGGCGCGCCCCATTAGCTCGCGCGTGTTCTGGTGCGCCAGCGCGGAGATCAACAGCACGTCCTTGTAGCCCCGCGCCTCGATCTCTTCTTTGATGATGGGGAAGATGTCTTCCACGCCGGGGATGTCCATCTTGTTCACCGCGACGATCTGTGGCTTCTGCATCAGCCCGTGGCCGAAGGCGGCCAGCTCGGCGTTGATCTCCTGAAAATCGGCGATGGGATCTAAGGCGTTGCCATCCAACAGATGGATGATCACCCGCGTGCGCTCGATGTGACGAAGGAACTCAAGCCCCAGGCCTTTGCCCTCGCTGGCCCCGGCGATCAGGCCGGGGAGATCGGCCAGCACGAAGGTCTGGTTGACGTTCAGGGCGACGACGCCCAAGTTCGGCTGGAGCGTGGTGAAGGGGTAGGGCGCGATCTCCGGCTTGGCCGCCGTCGTCACAGAGATCAGCGTGGATTTGCCGGCGTTTGGCTTGCCCACGAGACCCACATCGGCCAGCAACTTCAGCTCCAGCTTGAGCCAGCGCTCCTCGCCGGGATCGCCGCGCTCGGCGATGCGCGGCGCCTGGTTGGTGGAGGTGGCGAAGCGCGCGTTGCCGCGTCCGCCCCGCCCGCCCTGCGCCGCGACAAATTGCTCGTCCTTCTCCTTGAGATCGGTCAGCAGCTCGCCCGTCTCCGCATCGAAGACGAGCGTACCCGGCGGGACCTTGATGATCAACGGATCGCCGCCGGCGCCGTGCATATCCTTGTTGCGCCCGTTGACGCCATCCTCCGCCTTGAAATCTTTCTGATGGGCGAAGTGGTAGAGCGTGTTGCGGTGCTCGGAGACCTCCAAGATCACATCGCCGCCGCGCCCGCCATCGCCGCCGGAGGGGCCGCCGTAGGGAATATATTTCTCGCGCCGAAAGGCGACAGCTCCATCGCCGCCCTTGCCTGCCTGGACATAAATTTTTACTTGATCGTAAATCATAGTTATCTAAGGATACCGCAGCTAAGATGGAAGTCAAACGGTGGATGAGGATTAAGGATTGAGAATTAAGGGTCGTGACATTCTGCTCACTGATTCGCCCATTCGCCGATTCGCCCATTCGCCGATTCGCCCATTCGCCCATTTCGCCCATTCGCTGATTCGCTTCATTCGCCCATTCGCTCCCATCTGTTGAGGGTTATTGAGCCGTTATGGGATGTATACCATGATGTAATCCTCTGGGGCGCTGGAGATGTTATGATGTAAGTGTGGAGATGAACGTCAATCTTTTTTCGGTTTGTCTTGAGGGAGGCGGGTATGGCGCGCATGGAGGCCCTGACGGAGCGGTTGGAAGCGTTACAGATGGCAGCGCCGGACATCGAGGCGGCGGTTTTGGTGAGTGTGGATGGCTTGCCGATGGCGGCATCGCTGCCGGGGAATGTGGAGGAGGATCGCGTCGCGGCAATGGCGGCGGCGATGCTCTCCTTAGGCGAGCGCATCGCCGGGGAGTTGCAGCGCGGCGGCCTGGACGAGGTCTATGTCCGAGGCGCGGAGGGCTACGTCGTCCTGCGCGCCGTCGGCGAGATGGCGGTGCTGTCCGTCCTGGCGCGCCACAAGGCCAAGCTGGGCCTGCTCTTCTTAGATGTTCGCCGCGCCGCCGAGGAGTTGGCCGCTTTGCTGTGAGTTACGTCGGCCTTTCGCCACGCCGGCCCACAATTCACGGGCCGGTGCTTGGTGTCATAGATCGGATATAATGTTTTCACCTGGGTGGTATGATGATGGGATGAGGGAGATGCGCCTATGTTTGAGCGAGTCACGATTGATCCAGAGGTCTGTGGGGGAAAACCATGCATTCGCGGCCTGCGCTTCCCAGTCTCGCGGCTGTTAGGGCTTTTGGCTTCGGGCGAGACCGCCGAGACGATTCTGCAAGCTTATCCTTGTGTATGAGGCGCAACTACAATTTGATCAACTCCTCAAGCGTGTGCGTGGGGGGAACAAATCATCATCGCTGAGGAAGGCCAACCTGTTGCCCGGTTAATGCCGCTTCAACAACCCCTTCCGCCGCGCACGCCGGGCAGCGCTGCCGGTCAGATTGTCATGTCCGAAGACTTTGATGATCCCTTGCCCGAAGCTATTTTGGATGCCTTCAGACTCGGTTGATCATTTGTCAAGCCTAAACTTTCCCCAGCCCTCGCGATCCTGCGGGGGCTTTTTTGATGGTGTCGGCTCCCATCCGCCGTAAATCGTAACTGAAGCGTTATCCTCCAGCGAAAAAGTGGACGTATCGTAGGATTAGGCCAGCAGGCTTCCGGGAAGCTAGCTTCCCGGAAGCTCTGGAGTCTTTTTGGTTGCAGTTCTTTCTTGTTAGAATATAATCAGAGGCAGGTGGGAGGGCTGGAATGAAAAATCGACTCACGCGCGCGCTACGTCTCCGCTCTGGGGAGGGACGTCTCGTTCTGGTGCTCAGCTTCTTGCTATTGGCCAACGCCATCGCCGGCGAGATTTCCGGCATCGTCTCCCTCAGCAATTTCTTAGACACCTCCGAGAGCGTCAACGGTATTCTCGTGGTCTGGGCCGCCGATATGCTCCTGATGCTGCTGATGACCGGCCTGCAATCGCTCGTCATCGACCGCTTCGACCGCTTGACCCTGATGCGCTGGATGGCCCTGATCTTTATGGGCGCGTTCATCGTCCTGCGCCTGCTGATGGTCTTTGGCGCGCCCGAATGGCTCACGTACAGTATGCTTTATCTCCTCTCGACGCAACAACTGTTGATTTTTCCGCTCTTCTTCTGGATTCTGGCGAACGATCTCTTCGATATGGCGCAGACCAAGCGGCTTTTCCCCGGGATCGCCGGGGTGGGATGGGTGGGCAGCCTGTTGGGCATCGGCTTCGCGGCGATGCAACCCCATCTCTTCGCGCGCGCGGACGTGGGCAACGAGGAGGTCCTGGCCTTCAGCGCGTTGATCTATTTTGTGGTCTATATCGTCCTCAATATAGGATTCTCCGCTGTGCAACTCCGCGAGACGGTTCACACAACCGAGACGGTGCGCGAGACGCTGACCGAAGGGTGGGGCTTTGTCAAGGATGTGCCTGCCTTTCGTTACCTGGCGATGGCCTTGCTGTCGCTGGCGATCTGCGATGTGATCATCGAGTTTCGCTTCCTGGCGGTCTCCGATCTCGCCTTCCCTACCTCGGCGCAGTACCAGACCTTCTATAGCATCTATCGCCTGAGTTACATCGTGGCCGCCCTGCTGATCCAGACCTTTATCTCCGGGCGGATCATCGATAAGCTGGGGATTCAGCACACCTTCTTGATTTTGCCCTCAATGGCGCTGCTGGGCGCGCTCTGGATGTTGGGCTGGCCCGGGATCGTCAGCGCGGTGGGCGGCCTGGTCCTGGTCAAGCTGCCGGAGTACACCGTCGATGAATCGGCGCGGAAGGCGTTCCAGGCGCTGGTGCCGGAGGAGCGGCGCGGGCGCGTGAGCGTTTTCTTGGATAGCTATCTCTATGTCGGGGGGAGCCTGCTGGGCATCGGCGTGCTGGGTTTGACGTTAGCGCTGGGAAATACCGCGCCCGCGATGGCCAATTTCTATATCTATCTCGCCATTGTGGTCGCGGCGGCGCTCTTCGCAGTCTGGTCGATTGTGCAATTGCACAAGGTCTACGAGGAGAGCCTTTGGAATTGGCGGCTCAAGCGCCGCCAACGCCGCGTCAGCAGCGTGTTGGATAAGTTGGACTTCTGAGGCGTAGGTCGGAATGGTATTCCGACAAGATTTCGCGCATCACG
>JBKHCQ010000194.1:0-6900 GCA_046541755.1 Anaerolineales bacterium
AATAACATGACCCACCAAGTGGCAGTCCCTCACGGGCTGCCACTTGTCGCATGAAAGCCCCTGAAAGTCGCAAAGTTAGGTGAAAGGATATTATGGAATGACAACCTTAGAAAAATTATGGCAAGCGCGCCTCGCGGCGGAGCGCACCTATCAGGATCCCCACCGGCCCCAATACCACTTCCTGCCGCTGGCCAATTGGATGAACGATCCCAACGGCCTCATCCAATGGCAGGGACGCTATCATCTCTTTTATCAATACAATCCTAACGGCGCATTTCACGGCTCGATTCATTGGGGCCACGCCGTCAGCGAGGATTTGGTTCACTGGCGGGATTGGCCTATCGCGCTCGCGCCCACGCCCGGCGGGCCGGATGCGGAGGGCTGTTGGTCGGGCTGCGCCGTCGATCACGATGGCGCGCCCACGTTGATCTACACCGGCGTCGATCCCCAGGTCGTCTGCCTGGCGACCAGCGACGACGACCTGCTGACGTGGCAGAAGCATCCGCTGAATCCCGTCATCCAGGGGCCGCCGGACGCGATCCGCGAGCGCGCGGGTGGGGACTTCCGCGATCCCTTCGTCTGGCGCGCTGGCGACCGCTGGTATATGGTCATCGGCGCGCGGATCATAGATCAGGGCGGGACAATCCTACTCTATCAATCGGAGGATCTGCTTCATTGGCGCTATGTCCATCCGTTGCTGATGGGCGATGCGCAGCGGACCGAGCCGTTCTGGACAGGGACGATGTGGGAATGCCCCAACTGGATCGATTTTGGCGCGGAGCAGGCGCTGCTCGTCTCGATGCAGACGCCGCCCGCGGAGCTTTTGTACGTTGGATATTATCTTGGAGCCTTCAATGAAGCGGATCTGACCTTCACGCCGACCTCGGAACATCTTTTGGATGATGGCCGCTGTTTCTACGCGCCCCAAGTGCTGCGCGATGATCGAGATCGCGTGCTGATGTGGGGCTGGCTCATCGAAGGGCGCACTTCGGCGGCGCAACTGGAGGCGGGTTGGTCCGGCGTGATGTCCCTGCCGCGCGTCATCTCGCCGGGGCCGAATGGCTGGCTGCGGATGCGACCCGCGCCGGAGTTGCGGGCGCTCCGTCGAGCGCACTATCACTTGGCGGATGTGGATCTGCCCGCGCCCCGCGAGACCTTCCAGTCGCTGGGCGGCGCCAGCGGCTATCGTGGCGATAGCGGCTATCAAGGTGATAGCTTGGAAATCATCGCCGAGCTAGCGCTGGGATCGGCGACGGAGGTGGGCATCAAGGTGCGCTGCTCGCCCGACGAGGCGGAATGCACGCGCATCATCTACGACCGTGCCCGCGAGGAACTCCGCCTCGACCTGGAGCAGGCCAGCGCTGATCCCGCGACGACCCGCGCCGTCTATCGCGCGCCCTTCGTCCCGATAGCCGAGGATGCGGGGCCGATTCGCTGCCACATCTTCATCGACCACTCCGTCATCGAAGTCTTCGTTAACGAGCGCATCTGCCTCACCGGGCGCATCTATCCCACCCGCGCGGATAGTCAGGGCGTCGCAGCCTACGCTCGCGGGGGCGACGCCCGCCTTGTCTCCCTAGACGCTTGGACGTTGACTAACATCTGGCATAGATAGTTCATAGTCAGCCTCGGAGCGGAGCCTTTTAGGCTTGAGCGGAGTGGCGTTGATGCAAGCCAAATTTAAAGACAAGAGACAAAATAAAAGTAAGGGTAATCTTAAGCGACATCGCGCCGCCTGGATCGTGCTCCTGTTGCTCGCTGCGCTGCTGCGACTCCCCGCCCCCGATTGGGACGCGGGCATCGCCGCGCACCCCGATGAGCGCTTCCTTTTGGACGTCGCGCACCGCGCGCCCCTGGGCGGCGATCCCTGCGCCGCCGTCCCCGATTTCCCCTACGGTCACCTGCCCGTCTACGCCGCGCGCCTCCTCATCCTCGCCGCGCCCGACGCCGATCCGCTCTACGCGGCGCGCCTGCTCTCCGGCGTCATCGGCGTGACGCTCGTCGCGCTGGGCGGCGCCTGGGGCCGCGCCTTAGCCGGCGAGCGGGGCGGCCTGCTCACCGGCGCGCTGCTCGCCGGCGCGCCGCTGCTGGTGCAACATGCCCGCTTCTACACCGTCGATCCGCTGGGCGCGGCTTTCGTCTCCGGCGCGATATTGGCGGCGGCCCGGCGTCGCTGGCGGATGGCGGGCGCGCTGGCGGGATTGGCCGTCGCGTGCAAAGCCTCGCTGGGGTGGGGGATCATCGTGTTGCTCGTGGGGATCGTCCTCACACGGCGCGAGGCTTCTCTCAAAATCGCGGGCCGTGTCCTGCTCTTCGCCGCGCTCGCCTTCGCGCTGACCTCGCCGTGGGCCGTATTGCGACCCGTCGCGTGTTGGCGCGGGCCGTTGATCCAGGCCGGGATGGTCGCCGGGCGCTACGAGGTGCCCTACACGCAGCAATACGCCGGCGCGCTGCCCTTCTTCTATCCGCTGTGGCAGATGGCGCTGTGGGGCCTCGGCCCGACGGCGACAATGGTCGGCGCGGCGGGCGTGGTCGGCGGGCTGGCGCGCTGGCGGAAAATGACCTCGGCCCGGCGTTGGGCTGCCCGATATTGGGCCGCGATCTGGGCCGGGGGCTACTTCCTGGCGACGGCGGGGTTGTACGTCAAATTCCCGCGCTATCTCCTGCCGATCTATCCCGTGTGGGCGGCCCTTGCGGCGCTGACGGCCGTCAAGGCCGGGCGCCACATCAGCAAGAGATGGGGGCGGCGGCTCGTGTGGGGCGCGCTGCTCGCGCCGACCGCGTTGTTAGGCGTGGCACAGGCGTCGCTCTACGGGCAGACGCACCCGTGGATGACAGCTTCGCGATGGCTCTATGCTAGCAGCGACGCCATCGAGACCATCGCAGTAGAAAGGTGGGATCATCCCCTGCCGGTGCCCGCGCCGGAGGGAGATCCGGGGCAATTCGAGCAGATGATCCTACCCGTCTTCGCGGCATCCTCGCCGGAGAAGACGGCCCAACTGGCCGAGGCGTCCGCGCGCGCGGATGTGATCATCTTGGCGAGTCGGCGGGGCTACGGCGCGCTGACTAAGCAGCCGGCGCACTATGATTTCAATACGCTGGCGTGGTATCGGGCGCAGATGCGGGCGCGCGAGGTGATCGCGTTCGGGCGCTGTCCCAGGCTGGGGCCGCTTGCTCTGAGCGATGATCCGTTAGCCGATAGCGGCCTGCCCGTGACCATCTCCCTGGCCGAGCGGTGCGGGACGCCCTACGCGCTGCGCTTCCCCGCGCTGGATGAGAGCTTCCGCGTCTACGACGCCCCGACGACATTGTTGCTTCTGGACTGAGGTTATTGTGAGTTTTTAATCTGGGCAATTTTCCCTGTAGATTCTACCCCCAAAATCCCCGTGATATTCTGCCAAACCCAAAAAACAGCCCGCAGGTGTAACATTGCCTGCGGGCTGTGATGTTATCGCGGCTTTGATTTACCGTAATAGTTTAGTCTTATGAGCAACGCTCCAAGCCCTCGTCCCCGAGGGCGTCTGAGCAGATCAAAGGTGCTTTGTAAACGTCCCCGGGGACGGGGACTGAGAGCTTTTTTGAAGTTCTGGGAACATCCACTCACATAACTAAACAGATACGATTGACCGTTACCCGTCGCGGTGCATCAGGTGCTCCAGGAAGTAGTCGCGGATGCGTTCCTCCATATAGATGCGATCCTTCTCGTGGCGCGGCACGTGGCGCTCGTCCGGGAAGAGCAGGAGGTCATACTTTTTGCGCGCGCGGATCAGGGCGTTGATCAGGCGCGCCGTGTGGCGGAAGTGGACGTTCTCGTCGATCAGGCCGTGGACGAGCAGGAGGTCGCCCGTGATCTTCTCCACGTGCGTCATCACGCTGCCCGTGCGATACCCTTCGGGGTTGCGCGTGGGCGTGCTCATATAGCGCTCGGTGTAGTGCGTGTCGTAGCCGGCCCAATCCGTGACCGGCGCGCCCGCCACCGCCACGTGGAAGGTCTCCGGCGCCTGCGCCAGGCACATCAGCGCCATGTAGCCGCCGTAGCTCCACCCGTAGATGCCCACGCGCGCCGGATCGGCCAGCCCCTGAGCCACCAGCCAGCGCACGCCATCGACCTGATCCTCCACCTCGACCGTGCCCATCCGATGGCGGATCGCGCCCTCGAACGTTAGGCCGCGTCGCGCGCTGCCCCGATTATCCAACTTGAAGACCAGGAAGCCCAAGCTGCGGAGATATTGCGCGCGCATATCGACCGTCAATCCCCAACTGTAGCGCACGAGCTGCGCGTGCGGCCCGCCGTAGACGCTGACGATGGTCGGGTACGGCCCCGGCCCGAACTCGGCATCGTCCGGCACGTAGACCGCGCCGTAGAGCGTGGCGCCATCGCGGCTCTCGAACTCGACCAGGCCCGGCGGCTTCAGCCCCATCGCGTCGATGCGGGGATCGCGTGCCTCGTAGATGGGGCAGATGGTCTCGCCGCCTGGTTTTTCTGTGTGAAGCGAGCGGAGCATCACCATCGGCGGCAGATCCAACTCGCTGTACACATCGATGAAACGCTCGCAGGCGTGATCCAACACCACCTCGTGCGTGCCCGGCCCGTGTGTGAGTCGCCGCGCCTCGCCGCCCGCCAGCGGAACCTCGTACAAGTGTTGCTCCGTCGGATGATCGCGGGTGCCGGTGACATACACCTTCCCGGCGTCCTCATCCACGCCCTCCACCGCCTCCACCATCCACGCGCCGGAGGTGAGCTGGCGCACCAGCGCGCCCATCGCATCATAATGATAAAGGTGCATAAAGCCATCGCGCTCGGAGCCCCAGAGGAAGCCGCCCGCCTTGAGCGGCCGGAAGAGGCGATGCAGGTTGATCCACACGTCGCTGGTCTCGGTCAGCAGGACGCGGGCCGCGCCCGTCTGGGGATCGAGGCGCAGGAGCCGCAGTTCGTCTTGCGCGCGATTCTGCACCTGCGCGGTTAGATCGCCGTCCGGCAGCCATTTCACGCGCGCCAAGTAGATGTCCTCATCCTCCCCCAGATCCATCCAGCGGATAGGGCCGCCCGCCGCCGAGATGACGCCCAGGCGCACGTTGGCGTTCGCGGCGCCGGCGAAGGGGTAGCGATGCACCTCCTCCGCCGCCTCGCCGGTGGCGTCTTGGCCCTGGTGCATGATGCGATACGGCGGGATGTGGGTCTCGTCCACCTCGACGAAGGCGAGCGCGGCGCTGTCCTGTGACCACCAGAAGCCGCGCGCACGCGCCATCTCCTCCTGCGCGATGTACTCCGCCAGCCCGTGCGCGCGCCCCTCCGGCGGCGTGGTCAGCGCCTGGGGGGAGGTCGGAATACCATTCCGACCTACGCTTGGTACGACGTAGAGCGCGCCGCCCTGCACGTAGGCGATCTGCTCTCCATCGGGCGAGAATCGCGGGTCGATCACCGGGCCGGCCTCTTTGCCCACCAGCTTGCGCAGCGATCCTTCGATGCCGTCCTGGACATATAGTTCGCCGTTGATCGGCGCTAAGAGACGCTGGCCCTTGCCCCACGCATAGCGCGTGACGCCCAACGCCAGCGTGCGGGCGCGCTCGCGGCGCAGCTTCTCCTCGGCGGAGAGCGTGGCTTCCGTCTCGCCAGCCTCTTCGGGTGCGATCAAGACCCGCGCCTCGCGCGTCTCCGGGTCGAAGACGAAGAGTTGCTGCGTTAGCGTCCCTTCCGCGCTGTGGAGATAGGCGATCCACGCATCGTCCGGGCTGAACGTGAGGTTTGACGGAATCGCCATCCCTGGCCGGGGATACTTGGCGACTTCCTCGATGGGGATGTTAATTTTGCTGTTTGGCATAGCGTCTCCAATTGCGAATTAAGAATTGCGAATGATGAATTTGGAATTGCGCGTAGTGGGAGTCTGAGTGTTCCAACCTCCAACTTCCAACCTCAGTATATCCCAATTTGGCGACGCTTCAACACGGGCGCTATGAGGCGTCTTGCAGGTAGCCCAGGAGCGCTTGGGGATCATCGCATTGGAGGAGGGCGACGCGAGTGGCGCGGGGGACGTCGGCGTGGCGCAGGTAGTTGCTGAGGTGTTTGCGGTAGCGCAGCAGGCCGTGATGGCGTCCGTGGAAGGCCAACATCATCTGGAGGTGGCGGCGCATCACGGCGAAGCGCTCCTCGGGCGGGATGTCGGCGCGATCCCGGCGCTGGAAGATCCACGGGTGGCCCAGCGCCGCCCGCCCGATCATCACGCCGTCGCAACTGGTGTGCGCTTGGATGCGGGCGATGTCCGCTGCTTCTCTGACATCCCCGCTGGCGAGCACGGGCAGATCGACGGCGGCCTTGATCTCGGCGATGGCGTCCCAATCCGCCGCGCCCTGGAAGCCCTGCGCGGCCGTGCGCCCGTGTACCGCGATGGCCGCCGCGCCGCTCTCCTCCAGCACGCGCGCGATCTCTAAATAGTTGCGCCTCTCCCAGCCCAGGCGGATTTTAGCCGTGATGGGCAGCTCGACCGCGCGGGTGAGCGCCGCGATGATCCGCCCGATCTTGGCGGGGTGTTGGAGCAGCGCCGCGCCGTTGTCGTTCTTGATGATCTTGGCCTTGGCGCATCCCAGGTTGACGTCGATGACGTCGATGCCTAACGGGGCGATGCGCCGGGCCGCCTCGGCGATCTCCTCCGGCTCGCTGCCGTAGAGCTGCGCCGCGAGCGGGCGCTCGTCGGGATGGAAGCGCAGCATCTGCCGGGAGCGCTGCCCCTCCCAGTTGTAGATGATGGCCCGCGAGGAGAGCAGGCCGGTGGCGACCAGCGCCGCGCCCATCTCCCGACAGAGCCGCCGGAAGGGTTGGTCATTATAGCCGGAGAGCGGCGCCAGGATCAGCTCGCCGCGGACGGGCACGTCTCGAATGTAGAAGGCGACCTTGGTCATCGT
>JBKHCQ010000195.1:0-6868 GCA_046541755.1 Anaerolineales bacterium
AAGTTGCAAGTTGAAAGTTGCAAGTTGAAAGTTGAAAGTCGTCCGTTGTCCAAAAACAACAAGCCCAGGAAGGGGTCGCCTCCCTGGGCCAAACTCAACTCAGATCGTGTTATTCGCGCGGATGTACGTTGATGGCCTGCGGGCCGCGATCGGTCATCTCCGCTTCGTACCACACTGGCGCGTCCTCGTGCAACACCAGATCGGGATCGCCGGTCACGCCGCTGATATGGAAGAAGATGTCGTTGCCATTGCCCTGATCGATGAAGCCGAAGTGCTTATCGTCGCGATACCAGCGCACCACGCCCGCGCGCAGCCCCGGCCCCAAGCTCTCGGCTACCCGACAAGCGGGGCACTTTTCCGGCGGCGCCGACTCCTTGCCTTCCTGATCTAACTTGCGCTGCTCCTCAACCCGAAACACAAACACTTTTCCACATTCATCACACGTTACCATTTCATCACGATAGGTCGTCATTTTTCACTCCTGTCTCTCCGCTAATTCGTAGCCTTCATCAAAGTATTAAAAGTATTATCTAAAAGTTTACGTTACAGTTACAACTACTTACGTTTTACGTCTCTTTCTTCACCGTCCCTTTCTTCACCATCCCTTTCTCACGAACTCAAAGCTCACATCCCATCTAACCTGGATGCGCGCGCTGCACCACTATGTCAATCACGCGATCATTCGACCGCAACGCAATCACGGACTCGCCGCGCGTCGCGCGGCCCTGCTCACTGATCGAGCGCCCCGTCACCGTCTTCGATGCGCCGCGTTCCGTCACGGGGAAGCAGCGGCTGTAGTCGTCGATGACGTCCACATCGGCCAAACGCTCCTTCGCGCGCAATTTGATGCCCTGCATCCCTTTGCCGCCTCGGCGCTGGGTGGAGAACTCGCCGACGGACGTGCGCTTCCCCATGCCCTGATCGCTGATGACCAGCACCGTCGCTTCGGGCACGATGACGCCCGCGCCCACGACCTCGTCGCCGGCCTCCAGGCGCATCCCGTTGACGCCGCCGGCCCGCGCGCCCGTCGGGCGCACGTCGTCCACCTCGAAACGGATGCAATTTCCCTGCTTGGCGCCCAGGATGACCTCATCGCCATCCCGCACCCACAGCGCCGCGACCACCCGGTCGCCGTCATCCAAGCGTATCACATCGGCCAACTCGCGGCCCACCGCCGGCAACTCCTCCACGCGGATGCGTTTGACCTGGCCCTGGGCCGTGGCGAAGAAGACCGCGCCATCCTCCGGCGGCTCCGCCGGCAGCGCCAACGCCGCGACGAGATCGCCGTTCTCCGCGCGCGTCAACTGCGACCACGGCGCGCCCTCCCCATCCCACGAGACGCCGTCTGGCATCTGGTGGACGGGCAGCGCCACCGCCGATCCCTTCGCGGTGAAGAGATAGAGCGCATCGCGCGTGGAAGCCTCCAGCAGCGCGAGCGGCGCCTCTTCCGGGCGAGCGTACGCGCGCGGCGGGGAGGCATCCTCCATCGGGATGCGCGCCACGCGCCCTTCGCGACTCACCGAGACCCACACGGGAATATCGGGCGTCAGATCCTCAGCCTCGATCTTGAGGCCCTTCACGTCCAGCACGTGAGTACGACGCGGATCAGCGTATTCATCCCGCAACTCCAGCAACTCTTGCTGAATGGTCTGGCGCTGCTTGGCGGGCGACCGCAACAGGAACTCCAGCTCAGCGATCAACGCCGTCAACTCATCGTATTCATCCTGGAGCTTCTTGCGCTCCAATGCGGCCAGGCGCTTGAGCGGCATATTCAAAATCGCCTGCGCCTGCTCATCCGAGAGCTTGAACTTGCGGCGCAAATTGGTGTGCGCCGTATCCACGCGCCGGGAGCGGCGAATGGTATCGATCACCTCATCCAAATGATCCAACGCCGTCAGCAGTCCCTCGACGATGTGCGCGCGCTCGCGAGCATGGGTCAACTCGAAGTTCGCGCGGCGCTGCAACACCTCCAGGCGGTGATCCAAGAAAACCCGCAACGCCCGCTTGAGCGAGAGGCGGCGCGGCTCGCCCTCCACCAGCGCCAGAATGATGATGCTGTAGCCCATCTCCAGGCGCGTGCGGCTGTAGAGCGATTCCAGCACGGCGTCCGGTTCGGCGCTCATATTCAGGTCGATCACGATGCGCAGCCCCTGACGATCCGACTCATCGCGCAGGTCCGCGATGTCCTCCAGCTTGCCGGCGCGCACATACTTGGCGATTTTCTCGATCAGCGAGCTTTTGTTCACCTGATACGGCAGCTCGGTGATGACCAGGCGCTGGCGGCCCCGCGCGCCCTCCTCCACATGCGCCCGCGCGCGGATGCGAATGCGCCCGCGCCCGGTGGCGTACGCTTTGCGAAGCACGTTCTCGCCGCCCTCTTTCTCGCGCCGGTAGATCAAACCGCCGGTCGGGAAATCCGGCCCCTGGATGAATTGCATCAGCGCCTCGACACCGACATCATCCAACATCTCCCACTGCTCCAACATATAGACGAGCGCATCGACGACCTCGCCCAAGTTGTGGGGCGGGATGTTCGTCGACATGCCGACCGCGATGCCCGACGCGCCGTTCACGATCAAGTTCGGCAGACGCGAGGGCAAAACCGCCGGCTCTTTCAGCGTGCCATCGAAGTTATCGACCCAATCGACGGTCTGTTTGTTGATGTCGGCCAGCACTTCCATCGAGACGGGGGCCAATCGCGCCTCGGTGTAGCGCATCGCCGCCGGGGCGTCGCCATCGATGGATCCGAAGTTCCCCTGGCCATCGACCAATAAATTGCGCATCGAGAAATCCTGCGCCATGCGCGCCATCGCGGCATAGACGGCGCTATCCCCGTGCGGGTGATATTTACCCAAGACCTCGCCGACGATGCGGGCCGACTTTTTATGCGGGTTATCAGGCCGCAGGTTCAAATCGTGCATCGCGAATAGAATCCGGCGCTGGACGGGCTTCAGACCGTCGCGAGCATCCGGCAGCGCGCGCGCGACGATCACGCTCATCGCGTAATCCAAATAGGCGCGTTGCACTTCCGTATTAATATCTCTTTGTTTAACGATTCCCAACTCCATACATCTTCCTCCTTAACGTAGACATGGCTAACTATAAAGGAAGTCAGCGGTTTTAGCAAGCGGGCGTGTTTCACTTTTTGGATAACAGAGTCCGTTACGGATTACCAACCCATTGCATAACAATAACAATCCACTCTTGAAAGAACGTGAAACACGCCTTGGCAGTTTTGGCCTACGTCGAAGGAGAAAAAGAGGAGAAGAAAAGGCCAAAACTGCATTCACAAAGACAGCAAATCAACAGATGAAGCATATGATGAAGCATATAATGCAGGAAGGGAATTGTCTATAAATCTGCTACATCTGCTCAATCTGCTGATAAACTCCCCGCACAATTCCAAATCAACAAAGTAATGAACAGGCACCGATCCCTAGAATCGGATTAGGGATTGCCAACCAACCCCAATCCTGTTATGATTAACAACATTATGATCAAATATATGACGAAAACACGTTATATCGCCTTGATCGTCGCGTTGACGATGCTGGGCTTAATATTGTTGACGACCCCGGAGATCATCCGGGCACTGCCGGGACGCTACGCCTACTATCTGCCGGAACCGCTGCAAGCACTGCGCCACAATCCGCATCCCGATGTGCTGCCCACGCCGGGGGGCGACTCTGTCTCACCGACGACGATATCGCTGCCGACGCCGACGCCCACACCGACGCCCTCCCCCACACTCCCCCCGCCCACCGGCACGGCGGCACCCACCTCCACGCCGGAGCCGACCTCGACCCCGACGCCGACGCCGCCCGCGCAGTGCGTTCTCACCGGCGTCGAGCACGAGCATCAGGCCTGGAACAACTGCGGGCCGGTCACATTAGCGATGGCGCTCTCCTACTGGGGACGAAGCGAGGGCCAGCACGAGATCGCGCCGGTGCTCAAACCCGATCCCGAGGATAAAAACGTCAGCCCGCACGAGATGGCCGCCTATGCACGCGATCTGGGCCTGGGCGCGACGCTGCGCGTCAACGGGACGCTGGAGCAGCTCAAGACGCTGCTTCGCGCCGGATTCCCCGTCATCGTCGAGACGTGGTACGTGCGGGATGCGGAGGATCAGCTCGGCCATTATCGCCTCGTCGTCGGCTACGATGATGAAGCGCGGGAGTTCATCACCTACGACTCGCTCCACGGCCCCGATGTGATGATTGGCTATCAGGAGATGGACGAGTTGTGGCGGGTCTTCAATCGGCTCTATCTGGTGGTCTACGAGCCGGAGCACACGGACGCGGTGGCTGCTCTCATCGGGGAGGCCATGGACGACACGACGATGTACGAGCAGGCGCTGGCGCGAGCACAAAACGAGGCCGTCAATCCGCCGGAGACGTGCGTGGCCTACGCCGACTGCGCCGACTGGCTGACCTTCTCGTGGTTCAACATCGGCGCGAACCTCACCGCGCTGGGTCGTCACGCGGAGGCCGCCCCGGCCTATGATCGAGCGCGGCAGTTGGGCCTGCACTCCCGGATGCTGTGGTATCAGTTCGGCCCCTACGAGAGCTACTACGCGGTGGGCCGCTACGATGACGTCATCGCGCTGGCGGATGTGACGCTCGCGACGGCGAAAAATCTGGAGGAGTCGTACTACTGGCGCGGCTTGGCGCGCCTGGCCCAAGGCGACGAGGCCGGCGCCCGTGAAGATTTCGAGGCCGCGCTGCGTTATCACCCGGATTGGCCGCCGGCCGCGAACGCGCTCGCCAACTTGAACAACAACTGACCGCCAGCGAGATCAACCGGGCAGCGAATCCACCGCCTCCGGGCCGCGCCGCAACAACGCCGGCAACTGGCGGATCTCCTCACTGCCCAGCAGGATCGCGGCGCCTAAGTAGGTCACGCCGCCGATGAGCATCCCGCCCCCGCCAAGGAGGTAGGTGCTGGCGGCGGCGCCGACCAGACGGCGGAAGCCGCTGACGACCACGACCATCACCAGCGACGCGGCCATCGTCCGCGCCAGCGAGACGGCCAATGCCCGGCCTTCGATGCCATCCAAGCGCCGGTGGGCGATCCACAGCAGGAAGAGCACCTGCGCGCCGGCGCCCAACGAGTTCGCCAGCGCGATGCCCCCGTGCGACAGCTCCGCGAGCAACAGCCAGCCAAGCAGCGCGTTGATCGCCAGCCCGCCCAGCGCCGCCCACAGCGGCGTCCACATATCGCGTTGCGCGTAGAAGAGCCGGCCGGCCACCTCCAGCGCCGTGTGCGCGATCAGCCCCAGGGCGAAGAACTGCAATCCCCAGTAGACCCGCTCCGTGGTCGTGGCGCCGAACGCGCCGCGCTGGAAGATCATCGCCGTCAAGGGGCGGCCCAACACCCACAGCCCCATCGCGGCGGGCACGGCCAACGCCAACATCAGCCGCAGCGCCCACGAGGCGGTTTGACGCAACCCCTCGCGATCCCCGGCGTTGGCCAGTTCCGCCAGCGTCGGGAAGACCGTGATCCCCAGGGCGGTGCCGATGATCGTCTCCGGGAATTGCATCACCCGCCAGCCATATTCATAGGCGGAGATGGCGCCATCGGCCAGGCGCGAGCCGAAGAACGTGGGCAGCACGAAGTTCAGATAGGTGGCGCCCAATCCCAAGATGCGCGGCCCCATCAGCGCCAGCACCGAGCGCAGTTCAGGATGAAAGAGGGTCGGCGTCCAGCGGGCGCGGAAGCGGATCAGCCCGGGCAGGAGCACGAGGAAGTAGATCACCGCCCCGCCCAATCCGCCCCAGGCCAGGCCGAAGATGCCCCAGCGCGGCGCCAACCAGAGGACGCCCACGATGCGGCCCAGCGTGTAGGCCAGCGGGGCCAGCGCGGGGAGCAGGAAGTGCTGATAGGCGCGCAAAACGCCCACGAGGATCCCGCTGGCGGTGAAGAGAAAGGTCTGGAGTAGGACCAGTCGCATCAACTGCGCGCCCAGCGCGACCTGTTGGGCGTCGAAGCCCGGCGCGACGGCGCGAATGACATCGGGGGCGAAGAGGGCGGCCACGGCCCCGACGGACGCGACGAGCAGCAGCGCCAGATTGATCACCGCCGAGACCAAGCGCCAGGCGTGGTCGTGCTCGCCCCGCCCGATGTGCGCCGCGAGGATGGGGATGAGCGTCGTCGCCATCGCGCTCCCGGCGATGACGGTGAAGAGGCCATCGGGCAGCTCGAAGGCGGCGTAGTAGGCGTCCAACTCGGCGGAAGCGCCGAAGGCGTGGCCCACGGCGGCATCACGGAACAGGCCCAGGACTTTGTCGGCGGCGAAGAGCGACGCGACCAGCACAGCAGAACGCGCCACGTGGACGGAGGCCGCTTTCAGTGAATTCGGGGCATGCGGAGCTTTTACGGCATTATGGGATGCGTCAGTTGTCTTTGGCATAATGCCCGCATTATAACACAACATCCATCCCAAGAGTGAAACCCACCCCACGACCTTGATTCTTTCCCATTTCGACTTACACTAGAAGAGATCAGAAGAAATCAGAAGAAATCGCGCTGGAGTCAGCAAGAGGTCAAAGCAATACCAAGAGAGGTTAAGCGTAATGCTAGAAATAACTATTGAGAAAACATCGATGCTACAGTTAGAGAAAGCGGCCACCGAACGGGGTGACACCCCAACGACGCTGGTAGAACGCATCATCCGCCGCTTTCTGCACGAGGAGGCACAGCGTAAGATGCAGCGCGAGATCGAGGCATTCGTCGCGATACATTCCCAGCTACGAGAGCAATACCCCGATGCATACGTGGCCATCCATCAAGGCAAGCTGGTGGATCATGATGAAAACCAACTCGATCTATACGAGCGCATCGAGGAAAAATATCCTCACGAGGTGGTGTT
>JBKHCQ010000196.1:0-6860 GCA_046541755.1 Anaerolineales bacterium
GCCCCAGCATCGGAAACCCCACTGTTGATCCACAGAGGGCTAACCACCACATAGTGGCCATTGGTCAACGCGGTCACGCCACGGTAACCGACCAAGTCATTGGCCTGTGAACCGACCAGGCTGTTGCTTGCCGAGACCGTGCCCGTGATGCCGGTGGTCCCATCGCCCCACGTCACTGCCCCAGCATCGGAAACCCCACTGTTGATCCACAGAGGGCTAACCACCACATAGTTGCCGTTGGACAACGCAGTCGCCCGACCGTAACCAACCCCATCATCGGCGGTGGTGCCGACCAGGCTGTTGCTTGCCGAGACGGTGCCCGTGATGCCGGTGGTCCCATCGCCCCACGTCACCGCCCCGGCGTTGTCGGCCCCGCCGTTATCCCAGTAACGGCTGCACACCACATAGTGGCCATTGGTCAACGCGGTTACACCAAAGCCACCGACCTCGTCATCGGCGATGGAACCGAGCAGGCTGTTGGCTGTGGAGATTGGGCCGGTGCAACCGGTCGTTCCATCACACCAGGTGGCTGCCCCCACATCCTCTATCCCGCCGTTATCCCATCTAGGGCTTGCCACCACATAGTTGCCATTGGTCAACGCGGTTATGGACCAACCGACCCAATCATCGGCAGTAGAGCCGACCAGGCTGTTGCTTGCCGAGACCGTACCCGTGACGCCGGTGGTTCCATCGCCCCACGTCACTGCCCCGGCATTAGCGGCCCCGCCGTTAGTCCAGTACTGGCTTTGCACGACATAGTTGCCGTTGGTCAAGGCGTACAAAAAGCCACCAATTTTGTCATCGGCGGTGGAGCCGACCAGGCTGTTGGTGGTGGAGACGACGCCGGTGCAGCCGGTGGTCCCGTCACACCAAGTAGCTGCCCCGGCATTCTGCACCCCGCCGTTATCCCACTGAGAGCTTCCTGCCACATAGTGGCCGTTGGACAACGCGAGGATTTTCCCCGCGACCCCGTCGTCTGCAGCAGTGCCGACCAGGCTGTTGGTGGTGGAGACGACGCCGGTGCAGCCGGTGGTCCCGTCACACCAGGTGGCTGCGCCGACATTCTCTACCCCGCCGTTATCCCACTGAGAGCTTCCTGCCACATAGTTGCCGTTGGACAACACGGTCACATCACTGTAACCAACTCTGTCATTAGCGGTGGAACCGACCAGGCTGTTGGTGGTGGAGACGACACCGGTGCAACCGGTGGTCCCGTTGCACCAGGTAACCGCTCCTGCATTGAAGGCCCCGTTGTTAATCCAGGTCTCGCTGTGCACCACATAGTTGCCGTTGGGCAATACGGTCACGCCACCGCAACCAACTCTGTCATTGGCGGTGGAGCCAGTGAGCGTGCTGATCAGTGCACCGGTCGCGCCGTTGTACAAATACACCGCCCCCACGTTCGAGGTGGCGCCGTCGTCATACTGTGGATCTACCACGACCACGTTGCCATTGGGCAATGCTGTTACAGAATCGCCGAACTGCCCACTGCCCGGCGGGCCGATGATATCTCCCTGTGTGACGGCCAGGGCCGCGGTGATCGCTTCGCGCAATGAGCCGGAGCCGCTATCGTTCAGGTTAGAAACGACATACGAAGCGGCGCGTGCGGGTGGTACAAGCAATAATAGTACGAGCGGTAGCGCCAACACCAGCAGTGCCAGAATGGTTTTAGACAAGATATGTTGCAATTTCATCGTTTATTCTCCTTATATATCTATGGTAAACCCTGAACCTCAAATTGAATTGCATCAATCATCGATCCACAGTGTATCCCTGTAATTTTTACCATCAGGTCACATTGAATAAGGGCTGCGTCGGATTGCGTTTTCCCTGCCGTCACAAGATTGCCGTCAGCCCGAAACTTTAAATAGTTAATCAGCATACGTCCATCCTGAACTCTGCATTGAAGCTCTTGCAATTCAATAATCCCGGCAGTGGGCATTGTCACTGTCGTAGTCTTGTCTCCGCCATCGCCGCCATATTTTTTGTCGCCTATTTTGATAGAATCGATTGAATCGCCGTATTTGAAGCTAACTTCTTTACCGGAGGCGTCAATATCGTAAGTTGGGTCTCCACCTGCGCCTCCAACTAAAAACACGTTGTTGTCGCTCATAATAAAACTCCTCTGTTTTTGATGGTTTGATGGCGACAGGGATTATTCCGTCACCTAGCGTACCCGTTTCGGCTACCCAGCCGGAACGAGCAAAAATACAATTTAAACGTTGCTATCATCACCTCCTTTCACCGTAAACATTCGATCACGTCGGTTACGGTTTGGGCCAGGTAGACCTTGCCCGAGAGCACCGTCACCGCGCCGCCGGGCGCGTTCACGCCGACAACTTTGGTTTCTGGCTCTGCCCAGTTACTGATTGAATGGATATCCTTCATCACCCGTCTAGACTGTCAGAATCTAAATGTTGACCCCCGGCAGGTCGGCGAGGGGTGGGTAGCCCTTCGCCGCCTGCCGCGGGCGAAAGAAGGAGGAATCTGCTGCCCGGTACACCTGCCGTCCGTGAGCAGAATTTTTCTTTTTACCTCTATCACGCCAGGCAGTCGATCACGTCATCCAGGGTATGCGCCAGATAGACCTTGCCGGAGAGCACGGTCACCGCGCCGCCAGGCGCGTTCACGCCCACGACTTTGAGATCGGGACAGGCGCGCAAGATCGCCAGCACATCATCAGCGCCGACGTCGTTGAAGTCCACGATCACGGCATCGAGGTTGCCCAGCTTGAGCGGCCCTTCGTGCGACGCTTGTCGGACAATGATCACATCGTCCTGCGCTTGCAATTGGGCTGCCAAGCCGCCTAAAAAAACCGAGTCCCCGTAGAGCAAAATTCGCTTCATCATATATCGCCAACTTTTATGAGGGAATATGTCAGGAAAAGGTTAAGATATTCCTAAACCATAGCTAAACTGTACCAGAAATCGGGGCCGGGGTCACTAGACTTAGGTATAGTCGAGGTATAGTCTCGGCGACTAGACCTCGCTCATGAAACCCAACGATGCAGAAAAACAAAAAGACCCGTCAGGATTGGTAATCCCGACAGGTCTCTGTGTAGGCGTGTATTCAAGCCGTCATCAAGTCACGCGACATCTCACGATGTATCTTGCTCCTGCTGTTGCTGCTGGTAATAGACGATGGCCTGCGTGCGATTTTCAAGATGCAACAATTCCACAATCCGCCCCATGTGATACTTGATAGTCTTCTCGCTTAGATTCATCTCGGCAGCGATCTCCTTATAGATCAGGCCCTCGGCAACCATACCGAGAATTTCCCATTGTTGCGGGGAGATATCCTCCGCCGTAGGTAGCATCGGCTGTTCGGCCATCCGCTTGAATTCTGCGAGCAGGCGCACGGCCATCGCTGGCGCGAGGGGGGTCTCTTCGCGCAGCAAGCCGGTGAGCAGACGACAGAACTCGTTGGCCTCTAAATTTTTGAGCAGATACCCGGAGGCGCCGCTTTTGATCGCCGCAAAGAGCGCGTCATCTTCCTCCGCCACGGTCAGGATGACAATTTTGGTCTTCGGGAACTCGGCCTTGATGGCGCGCGTCGCCGCCAGGCCATCGCACTTCGGCATATTGAGATCCATCACGACCACGTCGGGACGGAGGGCGCGCACCTTCTCCTGCGCCTCCTGGCCATCGCAGGCGGTGCCGATGACGGTGATACCGCGCGCGATGAGCAGATTGCGCAGGCCATCCAGGAAGAGCGGATGATCATCGACCAGAAGCACCCGCAGCTTCTGGATGTTAGCCACCTCGCTCTCATCCGAGGCAGCGACAAAGCGCGGGAGGGTCACCATCAAGCGCGTCCCGCGTCCCGGCCGGGAACGAACCTCCAGCTCACCCCCGGCGCGCTCCGCGCGCTCGCGCATCATACGCAGCCCAAAGTGATAGGTATCTGTTTCAGTTGATGATTGTGATTCAAAACCCCGGCCATCATCTATAATGACAATCTGCACGTACTCCCCCACAAGGAGAAACTCCACATCAACGTGGCGCGCCTGAGCGTGCTTGCGCACATTGGTCAAGCCCTCTTGTAGGATGTGCAGGGCCTGTTCTTCCCCAGCGGAGGTGAACATCTCCGGCGGGAAATTATCGGGAATACTGAGCGTGGTCACCAAATCGCAGTGCTGGCCCAATCCGTGCAGATAGTCGCGCACGGTGGCGATAAAATCCTGCTGGGGAAGATCCGGCTCGCGCAGGCCAAGGATATGGGCACGGATGCCACGATGCGCTTCTTGGGAAGCTTGGATCAGGTCGGCCAAATTACGCTGAGCCGCCGGGCGTTCATCGGCATCCAAAAAGGTCTGCACGGCCTGTGCCTGCACGTTGATGTAGCCCATCACCTGCCCCAGGCCGTCGTGCAGATCGCGCGCCAGGCCCTCGCGCGCTTCCAAATCGGCCAACGCGCGCTGCTGCTCAATGATGGTGGCCTGCGCCTGCTCGCGCTCGATGATTTCGGCGCGCAACTGGGCGTTGGTCGCGTCCAAATCGGCGGTGCGCTCCGCCACGCGCTCCTCCAAGGTGCGGATCAGGTCGCCCAGTTCGGCTGAGAGCGCATTGAACGCCCCTGTGAGGAACCCGATTTCATCACGGTGACGCACGGGCACACGGGTTGCGTACTCCCCAGCCTCGATGCGCTCGACGCCCGCGACCAGGTCGTTAAGCGGCTGCACCAGTCCCACGTAGAACATCAGCGGGAAACCGCCCACGATGAAGACGCTCGCTGCCAAGATCAACCCGGCCAAAGGCGCGAGCATCCGATGCAGGTGCTGGCGGAATTCCAGGAGGAAGTCCTGCACCACACCATCGGGACCGCCGGTCGCGGGCAGCGCCGCCAGCGATAGTTGCTGGGGAAGCGGGCCACGCATGTTGCCGGGGATCGCGCCCACGGCCCACAGGCTCGCACCCGGTTCGTCGTTGGGATAATAGACGACATCCGACAGCGCCGCGTAGACAAAATCGAAGCGGCCATCGGCATAGAGCACAACCTGGAAGGTGAACTCGGCCTCCGGCTGGCGGAATCCGCGCAGGCGATCCCAGGTAATGATCAAGCGACCGGCCTCTTGGCGCGCAAAAACGCCGCCGGGGCTGATGTTGGGATCGAGATCCATCAACAGCGGCATCAGCAGCGGCACGCCCGCGCCGTAGCGATACTGGTACTCGCGGTAGCGTATGGCCCGCCCCGGCGCGATCACGCCGTCGTTGCAAGCGTAGAGCGTGGGATACTCCTGCCCGTAGAAGGGAAAATCGAACGTCAGCGCCTCGCTGCATCCGCGATAGCGCCCGTCATCCAACCGCAAATCGCGCCCCAGATCGCGCTCGAAGGCGAAGGGGATCTCCGCAATGTCGTACCCGCCCTCCGCCGTTGGCGTGAAGCGCAGCGCGCGCCGCGCAGCCAGATCAGGCCGATAGTCGGCGATGTGCGCCGGGGCGATCACCCACCCCACGATGCCCATCAGCGCCAACATCACCGTCAGGGTAACGCCGGCGAGCTTGACCATAAAAGACGTGGTTTCCGCGCGCTGGTCGAGGTACGTCAGGGCAAAGGCGAACAGCGCGGCTAAGATGCCTAACGAGATGCCCAGATTGGCCAGCGCCACCGAGAGCAGATAAAAAGTGCGCAGCAGATTGAAGAGGCTCAGAGAAGCGACAAAGAGGAAGATGAGCGTGAAGGTGCGCAGCGCGCGCGCCTCGCGACCGGCGGGGTGAAAACAGGCAAGCCGGAAACGTTGCCAGAACCGCTTATGCGATGGGGTCAAGCGGTATATCTGCCGGATGAAGACTATCGGCGCCCACAGCAAAAATAATAACAGAAGGTAGTCGGTCCAATCGATGCGATATTCGACCACGCCGGCGCGCAATCGCACGAACCGATAAAGCGCAAACCCGATCTCCCACAGGGCGTAGAGACCGCTGGCGATCAGGCTTAGACGCGCTTCACGACGCAACGCGAGAGGAAGCGCGGGGAAGTGATAGGCGAATTGCAACAGACATATCCACGCCCCACTGAGTAAAGGCGCCTGGAGAAAGACCACAACGAGGACCGGCGCGGGGGGCAGCAGGGCGGCTTCCAAGAAGAGGGTGGCAATGAAACCCGTCAATCCAATGAAGAATCTAATTAAGCACGCTAACTGCGTACTGCGTCGAAATCGAAAATGCCAGAGGAAGTAAGCCGTAATCAGGGCAATCAAAATCAACTGCGTCAAATAGCCGATGGCGACCGGCGTCAAATACAGCATCCTAAATCTCCCCCCTCTCCTCCCCACTGTGTCGTGGGTACTTCCATTGTAACCTCCTCTGGCCCTTTCGACAACCCATCGCCCATCGTTGGTCAGGACACAGCGACGCCGCCGCGTAGCGTCAATTTTCGTTAGCCTGAAATCAGGTATAATCTCTTTAGAGGAAGGGTGTCCTTTAGCCATAATCCAAAGGAGATGTTGATGAACGACCAAGTACCGGCCCAATCCAAACCGAGCAAAGAGCAAATGAGCATCGTGACCCTGCCGCCGTCGCTGCGAGGGGTGCCCATCTGGCTGACCTACCTCGCCACCTTGCTGGGCGTCGTTTATATGCTCAATCCCGGCCTGGGGATCTTTGAGATTATCCCCGACAACTTACCCATCGTCGGCAACTTAGATGAAGGGGTGGCTTTCACCCTCATCTGGTATGGATTGGTCGAATTTTTCCAAGGGCGCAAATATCGCCGCGCAGTAGATGACGAATAAATATCTAGTCAAATGAAATGGAGCGCCGTTGTAAGTCGCGAAAACGAGTCGCGAAAACACTACTCCGCTACCGCTCCGAGGCTTACTACGAAGGAGCTTCCGGGAAAGCGAATCGGTGATATAATGT
>JBKHCQ010000197.1:0-6846 GCA_046541755.1 Anaerolineales bacterium
AGATACAAAACAAGCATTTGACCGGCGAATTTGCAGTGAATCGGAGCTAGAAAGTTCCCAGAGAGTCGGTGAAGGCCGACTTCGTAGGCGTAGCTTGCTACGCCCCCGTTGCCCGCGACTTCAGTCGCCGGGCCTTGCGTAATTTCACTCAAAAACCAATAAGAGCCGGTTAAAAAAGACGCGCGGTTTTGAATGACGAGCCGACTAGGAAGGAATCGCCGCCAAAGCATAAACCCACGTTTCATGTATAATAATCATGGTGCGTATCCATCTCATCAACATAGGGGGTAAACGACGTGAATCCCATTTGGAATCTCATAACCATATTTTTCTTCGCCGTATTGAATGGCGTGCTGGCGATGTCTGAGATCGCGGTCGTCTCGGCGCGCAAGGCGCGCCTACGCCAGTTGGCCGATCACGGCGACCAGCGCGCGCATGCCGCGCTGGAACTGGCGACCGATCCAACGCAGTTCTTGGCCACCGTCCAGATCGGCATCACCTTAGTCGGCATCTTCGCCGGCGCCTTTGGGGAAGCGACGTTAGCACGCTATCTCGACTCGGTGCTGGGCAAGATCGACGTGCTGGCGCCCTACGCGGACATACTCGCGACGACCATCGTCGTGCTGAGCGTCACCTACCTCTCCCTGGTGATCGGCGAGCTGGCGCCCAAGCGACTGGCAATGAACAACACGGAACAGATCGCCGCCCTCGTCGCCCAACCGATGCAGACCCTCTCCGTCATCGCCCGGCCCCTCGTCTGGCTGCTCAGCATCTCTACCAATAGCGTGGTGCGCCTCATGGGCATCAAGCCCTCAGAGGAACCGGATATCTCCTCGGAGGAGATCGAGATTTTAATCGAGCACGGCACCAAGATAGGCGTCTTTGAGAAATCCGAGCGGGATATGATCGAGAATGTGCTCCGGTTGGATGAGTGGCGCGTCGACGCCTTTATGACGCCGCGCATGCGGATCACGTGGATCGATCTGGAAGACCCCGATGAGGAGATCAAAGCGCTCCTCTTAGATGCGCAGCACTCGCGCTTCCCCGTGATGGAAGGCGATCCGGATCGCGCCATCGGTATTCTCTACACCAAGGATATGGTCGTCCGCTACATCCAGGGCGAGCCGTTCGATATCCGCGCCACGCTGCGGCCCGTCCTCTTCGTCCCGGAGAGCATGTCGCCGCTGCGGGTATTGGAGATTTTCAAGCAGGAGGGCAAGCACATCGCGCTGGTGACGGATGAGTACGGCAGCATCCAGGGGATGGTCACGGATATGGACATCTTAGAGGCGATTGCGGGCGAGATCCCGGCGGAGGGCGAGCCGGAAGAGCCGCGCGCCCAGCAGCGCGAGGATGGCACATGGCTGGTCGATGGTATGTTGCCCATCGACCGGCTCTGGGAGATCCTGGATCTCGAGACCGAGATGGAGGGCGTCTACCGTGGCTATCAAACGGTAAGCGGCTTCGCGATGACCGAACTGAACGGCATTCCCAGCGAAGGCGAGCAGTTCAAGTTCTATAATCAGAAGTTCGAGATCATCGATATGGACGGGCGCCGCATCGATAAGGTACTCGTCACGCCCCAAACGCAAGAGGTTGACGCCTCCGAGGCACAAGAGCCGGACAGCGAAGACGATGAATGATGACGCCAAAGGATCACTCTAGTGAAACGAATAGCAAAGAACCCATCAAAACGCGCGCCCTTGATCTTCACCCTCGGCGTGCTCATTTATCTCTCCGCCTTCTTTGTGCATATTAATGGTGCCAACGTGCAACCCCTTCACGGCGCGGAGACGACGCCGGAGCCGGATGTCGTCGAGGCGCTGAGCGCCGGCGGCTCGACGCGCGTGATCGTGCTGCTGACCGCGCCCCAGGCCGGCGGCGATATTCGCGCGCAGAGCCAATCGATCGCCCAATCTCAGCAGGAGGTGCTATCGACGGTGACGGATGAGAGCTTCCGCGTCATCCATCGCTATGATCGCTTGCCGGGCCTGGTTGGCGAGGTGACGCGCGAGGGCCTGACCGCGCTCCAGAAGCATCCGGAGGTCGCCGCCGTGGCCTTGGATATGCCGCTCTACGCGCAAATGGCAGAGAGCGCCGCCGTGATCCGCGCCGATCAAGTCTGGCACGAATGGAACTTGACCGGCGCGGGCGTCAACATCGCCGTCCTAGATAGCGGCATCGATCTCGCGCATCCCGACCTGGCCAACGACGTGATAGCGCAGCACTGCTTCACGAACCAAGCGTGCCCGCCGCAGAACGCCGACGAGGGTGAGAGCGCCCAGGATGCCTACGGGCATGGCACGCGCGTCGCGGGCATCATCACCAGCCAGGGCGCCGCCAGTCCGCGCGGCATCGCGCCGGATGCGGGCATCGTCGCCGTGCGCGTGATGGATCAGGACGGGCGCGGCTGGGCCTCCGATGTGGCGGCCGGGATTATGTGGGTCGTCGATCATCATCTGAGCCTGAACGTGCGCGCGATCAACATCAGCCTGGGGGGCGGGCAGTACGCGGGGATCTGCGACGAGGCGGATGCCAACACCCAACTGCTCGCGAGCGCGATCCAGGCGGCGCGCCAGGCGGGCATCGCGGTCTTCGTCGCCGCCGGGAATCAGGCCCACGCCAACGAGATGATGATGCCGGCCTGCATCTCCGGCGCGACGGCCATCGGCAGCACCTACGATGCGGACATCGGCGGCTACCAGTGGGAATCCTGCGCCGACGCTCAGACCGCGCGCGATCAAATCGGCTGCTTCAGCAACAGCAGCCCCGCCCTAGATCTGCTGGCGCCCGGCGCGTGGATCGAGACCACGGCGCTGGGCGGCGGCCAGGTCGGCGACGCGGGCACGTCGATGTCAGCGCCGCACGTGGCCGCCGTCGCCGCGCTGATGTGGCAGGCAAATCCCGACCTCACCGCCGAGGAGATCGCGCGCGTGCTCCAGGAGACGGGCGCACCGCTCACCGATCCGCGCAACGGGCGGACGACGCCGCGCATCGATGCCTACGCCGCCGTGGACGCCGTTCGGCCCGCGATCCTCACGGGGACGGTCAAGCTGCAAGGGCGCGCCGACTTCAGCGGCGTGGAGGTCGCCCTCAGCGAGACCACCTGCGCCGCGCTCACGACAACATCGGCCTCCGCCGTAGCCACATCCGAGGGCGCGATGACGCAGATCACCGACGCCCAAGGCCGCTTCACCTTCACGCTGCCCTACGATCATCCCTACCGCTGCCTTCAGGTGCATCATCGCGGCTACCTGTGGGGCCAGCGCGAGTTGTCGGCTGATCAGCAAGCGACGGGCGGCGCGATCACGCTCTTGGCCGGCGATCTCATCGCCGACGGCCAGATCAACATCTTCGACCTGACGCGCGTCGCGCTCTGGTACGGTACCGATAATCAGACGACCGACCTCAATCAGGATGGCATAGTCAATCTCTTCGATCTGATGCTCGTCGCCACGAACTATCGCTGCACCGCCCCCATCACGGAATGGAAATAGATGCGCGCGAGCATCTCGAACAGGGATATGAGGATAGTTTCGCTCTCGCCGCCCGTGGATGAAGTCCACGGGCTAAAAGAACAAAGCCCTTCGGGCTGAATTCGATTCCCACAGCTAGTAAAACCGTCCTGCTCTGCAATTAACTTTAGCCCGCAGGGCTTCGTTCTCTCAGCCCGGTGCTTCCAGCACCGGGCGTAACGCAATCCCCATCACTTAACAACAGGAGACCCCATTATGCGAATGTCACAGCTATTCAGTCATACCCTGCGCGACGCGCCTTCCAACACGCAGGCCATCAGCCACCAACTGCTGGAGCGGGCCGGCTTTATCCGCCAATTGGGCACGGGCATTTTCACCGCGATGCCGCTGGGCTATCGCGCGCTCACCAAGATCGAGCAGATCGTCCGCGAGGAGATGAACGCCATCGGCGGCCAGGAGCTTAAGATGCCCGTCGTCAATCCCGCCGATGTGTGGCAGGAGACCGGGCGCTGGTACACCATCGGCGCGGAGATGAGCCGCTTCCAGGATCGCACCGGCAGCGAGATGGTGCTGGCGATGACGCATGAGGAGGTAGTCACTGATCTGGCGCGCCGCGAGATCCGCTCCTATCGGCAACTGCCCCGGCTCGTCTATCATATCCAGACCAAATGGCGCGACGATCCGCGCCCGCGCGCCGGCCTGATCCGCGTGCGCGAGTTCACAATGAAGGACAGCTACAGCTTCGATGCGGACGAGGCCGGGCTGGATAAGCAATATCGCGCCCACTATCAAGCCTACTTCAACATCTTCCATCGCTGCGGGCTGGATGTGATCGCCGTCGGCGCCGACACGGGGATGATGGGCGGCAGCCTGGCCCACGAGTTTATGATGCTCGCGCCCATCGGCGAGGACACGCTCATCCTCTGCGATCGCTGCGGCTACGCGGACAATCGCCAGGTCGCCACCTTCCAGAAGCCACCCGCGCCCGTCGAAGCGCCCCGTCCCATCGAGAAGGTCGCCACGCCCGACGTGACCACCATCGACGACCTGACCGCTTTCCTAGATATTCCGCCGGCCAAGACGGCAAAGGCGGTTTTTATGATGGCGGAGATGGCAGATCAGAAAGTCGAAAGTCAGAAAAGCGAGGAACAGTTCGTCTTCGCGGTGGTGCGCGGGGATATGGAGGTGAACGAGACCAAGCTGGCGAACGCGGTGCAGGCGCGCGCGCTGCGTCCCGCCGCCGATGAGGAGATCCGCGCCATCGGAGCGGAGCCGGGCTACGGTTCGCCCATCGGCGTGCACGACGCGCTCATCGTGGTGGATGAGGCCGTCGTCGATTCGCCCAACTTGGTCGCGGGCGCCAACGAGGCCGGCTTCCACCTGCGCAACGTCAACGCCGGGCGCGATTTCACGCCCGACATCGTGGCGGACATCACCGCCGCCGGGGAGGGCGACGCCTGCCCGCAGTGCGGTCACGCCCTGCACGCGGATCGCGGCGTTGAGGTGGGGAACATCTTCAAGTTGGGCACGCGCTATCCGGCGGCGATGGGCGCCACCTTCAAAGATAGCGAGCGCGTCGCGCGCCCCCTTGTGATGGGGTCCTACGGCATCGGCATCGGGCGGGCGCTGGCCTGCGTGGCCGAGACCCACAACGACGAGTACGGTCTCATCTGGCCGATCACCATCGCGCCCTACCAGGTACACATCACCGCGCTGACAGGCCGCGACGAGAAGGTCGCCCAGATCGCCGACCGGCTTTACGCGGATTTGAAGGCCGCTGGCGTCGAGGCGCTCTACGACGACCGCGACGAGAGTCCCGGCGTCAAATTCAACGACGCGGATCTGTTGGGAATGCCGCTGCGCATCACCGTGGGCAGTCGCGGCCTCAAGAAGGGCGTCGTCGAGCTAAAGCGCCGGGATCGCCTGGAGCGCGCGTCGGTTCCGTTGGATAAGATCATCGCGACCGTCCAGGCCGAAATCGCGGCGCTGGCGGCGAAGATTGAGGCGCGGGTCGTCGAAGTGCCGTTTAGGGAAAGCTGACAAAGCAGCAAAGCGACAAATTAGCAAAGCAACAAAGCATCAAAACTGCAAAGGAGAGAGCGATGCACGAGTGGTTAGCCGATGATGTGCAGGTCAATGGCGTCACGTTGCACTACTACCGCACCGGCGGGGATAAGCCGCCCGTGATGCTGGCGCATGGTTTTTCGGACAACGGCCTCTGTTGGACGCCGGTCGCCGAGGTGTTGGAGGCCGACTACGACGTGATCATGCCGGATGCGCGCGGGCACGGACGCTCGGCCCGCATCCCTCCCGCGCCGAGCGAGGAGGTCGGCTGGGAGATGCTGGCGGACGACCTCGCCGGCCTGATCGCGGCGCTGGGCCTAGATCGCCCCGCGCTGTTGGGCCATTCGATGGGGGCAGCGACCGCCGCGTTAGTCGCGGCGCGCCATCCAGAGCACACGCGCGCGATCCTTCTGGAAGATCCACCCTGGCAGGACGCGCCGCCCAACAAGCCCTCTGATGAAGATGAGAAACCGGAGGAACCAAAGCACACCATCCCACCTTGGTGGCGCGATCTGCCTAACAAAACCCGCGCCGAATTGATCGCCGAATGCCAAGAGGAGCACCCGGCGTGGTCAATGGCCGAGATCGAGCCGTGGGCGGAGTCCAAGCGCCAGTTTGATCCCCACATCTTCAAGATTCCAGCAGGCCCGCGCCCGGCGTGGCGCACCTACGTCGCGAAGATCACCTGCCCCACCCTGCTCATCACCGCCGATCCCGACCAAGGCGCGCTGGTGACGGCGGAGGTCGCCCACGCGGCCCAACGCCTGCTCCCCGACCTGCGCATCGAGCACATCGCAGGCGCGGGGCACAGCATCCGCCGCGAGCAGTTCGAGCCATACATCGCGGCGGTCACGACCTTTTTGAAGGAAGTGATGAAATAGCACAAGAAGTTTTTGCACATCAACGCAAGAGTGATAAAATAACATATCTCATACATTCACATTATTCGCATTATTCGCATTCACGCTAAGGAGGCTAAAAGTATGGAGGCACTGAACGTCATTTTCACCCGTCGCAGCATTCGCGAGTACACGGACGAGCCGGTGACCGAGGCGCAGATCAAGACGCTGTTAGAGGCCGGGATGAACGCCCCTTCGGCCAACAATCGCCAGCCGTGGTGCTTCATCGTCGTCGATGAGCGCGAGCAGCTCAACGCGATCATGGAGCTACATCCCTACTCCAAGATGCTGGCCCAAGCGCCGCTGGCCATCGTCGTCTGCGGCGACATCACCATCTCGGAGCACTACTGGCAGCAGGATTGCGCCGCTGCCACGGAGAACATCCTGCTGACCGCGCGCGCCCTGGA
>JBKHCQ010000198.1:0-6840 GCA_046541755.1 Anaerolineales bacterium
ACAGCCGAGGCGTCCGCCGGGAGGGTGAGGTAGAAGCGGCTGCCTTGGCCCGGCGCGCCCGGACTTACAACGCCGACCTCCCCGCCTAATTTCTCCGCGATGCGCCGGACGATGGAGAGGCCCAGGCCGTGGCTTCCCACGCGCGCTTCACTCAGGCGGGTGAACTCGGTGAAGAGGGTGGCCTGCGCCTCCGGCGGGATGCCATCCCCATTATCCTGCACCCAGAAGCGGATCGCGCCAGCGGGTTGGGGGTCGGCGCCGAGTTCTAGATGCGGCGGGCGTCCGCCATATTTGAGACCGTTGCTCAGGTAGTTGACCCAGATTTCCTCGATCCACGGGGCATAGCCCAGGGCCACGGGCCAGCTCGCCGGGAGGATAATCTCCGCTTGATATTCAGCGATCATCTGATCGATCCGCTCCCGCGCTTGCCCCACGATGGCGCCCATATCCACGGGCTGGAGCTGAACCTCCTCCTGGCGCACGCTGGCCAGGAGGAGCAATCCCTCGATGATGTTGATGGCCTTGTGGCTCATCGTTTTGGTGGCCTGCCCGATTTTCACCAGCTCTTCCGGCGTCAAATCGGCGGCCTCTTGGGCGAGGATGTTGGCATAGCCGAAGAGGATCGCGAGGGGGTTTTTGAGGTCGTGGGCGACGGTGTGGGCAAAGGCGTCCAACTCCTGATTTTGGCGCTCCAGTTGCTCATTTTGCTCCTGGAGTTGATGGTGAATCTTTTGCAGGCTGAGGTGGGTGTGGACGCGGGCCAAGACCTCGGCTTTTTGAAAGGGCTTGGTGATGTAATCGACGCCGCCCGCGTCGAAGGCGGTGATTTTATCTAAGATCTGGCTCAGCGCGCTGATGAAGATGATGGGAATATCGCGGGTCTGTGCATCGGCTTTCAGGCGGCGGCAGACCTCGTAGCCGTCGATGTCGGGCAGCATGATATCGAGCAGGATCAGGTCGGGGGGATTGGCCCGCGCGGAGATCAGCGCGCGTTGGCCGTTATCGGCGACGCGGATGCGGTAGGTCTGCTCCGCCAGGATGCGCGAGATCAGGCGGAGGTTTTCTACGGTATCATCAACGACTAAGATGCTGGGCTGCTTGGCGTTTATTGTGGGGCCTCGCTGAGTTGGCCTTGGCGGCTCTGCTCTATTCGCTCGCATAAAGCGAGAATCTCATCGTGCTGAAAGTTATTGATCCACTGTAATAGTTGCTCGGCGAAGGCCGGATGGTCCGCGTGGATTTGCGCGGCGAGATCGTGCATCCACGCCAGGTCGCCCTCGATGGTTGCCTGTTGGAGATCCGCGCGCCAGTTATCTGGCAGATCGCTCGCGGTGAAGTCGAGTGCCCGCGCATCCTTGGCTGGCCGATCCGGCCGCGGCTCGTAGAGGTAACTCACGTTTAGATGGCGCGCGATGATGTCGAAGATGTCGGCCTCGCGATAGGGCTTGCGCAGGAAGTCGTCGCAGCCCTCGGCTAAGATGGCGGCGCGATCCTCCTTGAAGCCGCTGGCGGTCACGGCCACGATGACGGTCTCGGCGCCGCCCGGCCGCGCTCTGATCTGCCGGGCGACCGCGAGGCCATCTTGTTCCGGCATCCGAATATCCATCAAGATGAGGTCGGGCCGCCAGGTTTGCCAGCGCGCGATGGCCTCGGCGCCATCGGTCGCGATCTGCACCTCGAAGCCCACCGGGGCCAGTAATTTGTGCAGCAGTTGCTGGCTGGCGTTTTGATCCTCGGCGATGAGGATTTTGGGCGTCGATTGGCCCTCTGCTAAGCCCACGACGCGCCGCCGGCGGTGGGATGGGGCGGTCTCGGCGGAGATGACCGTGATGGGGATATCGAATTGGAAGGTGCTCCCCACGCCGACCTCGCTCGTCACGGTCAGCTCCCCGCCCATCATGCGCACGTACTCCCGGCTGATGGGCAGCCCTAAGCCGGTGCCCGTCTGCGCCTGGCGTCCGCTCTCGGTCTGGACGAAGGTCTCGAAGACCTGCGCCATCTCCTCCGGCGCGATGCCCACGCCGGTGTCTGCGATCTCAACGTGCAGGAGTACGGTCGCCTCGGCGTGGGCTGTTTGATTGTGGTTCGCCTTCACCGTGACGCTTCCTTTTTTAGTGAACTTGACTGCGTTGGCCAGCAGGTTGATGAGCACCTGGCGCAGCTTGCCCTCGTCGGCGCGGATGCGGCGGGGCACGTCTGGCGCGAGGTCGAAGGTCAGGGTAAGCCCTTTCTTCTCGGCGCGCAGGCTGAACATCTCGCTGAGGCCCTGGAGCATCAGGTGCAGATCGAAGACCGTGGGCCGGATTTCCATTTGGCCGGCCTCGATTTTGGAGAGATCCAAGACATCGTTGATCAGGGCCAGGAGGTGATCGCCGCTGCGCTGGATGATGGCTAAGTTCTCGCGTTGCGTCTTGGTCAGGTTGGCATCGGCGGCCATCAGCTCGGCGAAGCCCAGCACCGCGTTCATCGGCGTGCGCAGTTCGTGGCTCATATTGGCCAAGAATGTGCTCTTGGCTTGATTGGCTTTCTCTGCCGCGCGACGTGCTTCTTCCGCTGCCTGGCGCGCTTCTTCTGCCGCATCGCGCGCGCGGCGCAGCTTGTCGAGATACTGCGTGTTGGTAATCGCCCCGGCAATTTGCCCGGCGATGGTCTGGGCCAGTTTGGCATCCTCTGTGGTGTAGGGTGGGGCGCTCTCATGGCGGGCCATGGAGTAGGTGCCGATCACTTCGCCGCGCGCCCATAGCGGCGTCGTCATGTTGAATTTGATGTGATATTGGGCGGCCAGACGGCGGTTGATCTCGTTCATCGGGTCTGCACGTAGGTCGATGATGAGCGGCTCCCCGGACGCGATGACGCGACGCGCGGGGGCGTCATTGGCCAACGGGATGTAAATCGGCTCTTGAGGCGGGCCGTCCGCATGGCGGTTGTAGATCGCGAGCAGCGTTTGTCCCTGGCGCTCCTCATCTAACAGCCCTACCGCTCCAGTTTCGGCGTCGAAGAGTTGCACAGTCTCGCGGATCACAATGGATACCACCTCCTCCAGGCGCGTCTGGGTTGCTATCGCTTGGGTGATGCGATTGAGGGTGGATAGCTCGCTCACGTGGCGGCGCAGATTCTCGTTGGCCTCTCGGATTTGTTGTTCGATGCGGCGGCGCTCGGTGATGTCGCGCGAGACGCCTATCACATCGATGATTCCCGCTGGGGTCAAAATCAGCGTGGTCGAGACCTCCGTCCACACGGTCGAGCCGTCTTTGCGCCACTGCTCGATATCGTCGATTTGGGTGACCGCGTCGGGGTCGCCCTGTAAAAAGCGCTCGATACGTCTTGGTAAATCTGCCTCGATATAGGCCAGAGAGTCGGGCGTGATCACCTGCTCTATCGATTGCTGGAGCACCTCTTTGGAGGTGTAACCGCGCAGCTTCTTGACGGAGGGGCTGACATAGGAGAAGGTCATGGTGGCGGTCTCCATGACCCAGACGACATCGGCCATATTTTCTGTCAGCAGGCGATAGCGCGCTTCACTCTCGCGGATCTGGGTTTCGATTTTCTTGCGCTCGACGATCTCACGGCGTAAATCCGCATTGATCCGCGATAGTTCGCGCTCGCGACGCTGGAGATTGGCCTGGCTCTCTTTGAGCGCCGTCACCATCTTGTTGAACGCGCTGGAGAATTCGCCCATAAAATCCACGTGCTGGTCGAAATCCCCCTTGGCGATTTGCTGGGTCTGCCACGTGAGATGGCGCAGATTGGCCTGGAGCGCCTTTAATCCGCCCGCCATCAATCCCCGCAGCGGGAGCGATTGTTCCAGATCGCCTTTGCCCAGGGCTAAGACAAACTTTTGCAGCGTATGGATCTCGGCGAGGAGCGCTTGCCACGCCTCGCGCTGCGCCAACGATGCTGGCAGGGGGGGCGGTTGGCCGCGCCGCAATGCGCGCTGGACGGCATGCAGCGTTGTGTCCAGGTCAGCGGTCTGCATAGCGTGGAGACAGTCTCGGAACGCCGCTTGGGTCTGGGGCGTGGGGCGTTCCAGCACGGCCTCCAAGCTGGCCTGGAGTTGCAGCAGCGCGTCTCGATCCATCGGCATAGTGTCCTCCTCTTCTTCCTCTTCCTCTTCCTCTTCCTCTTCCTCTTCCTCTTGTTGGATCCCTATGGGATGACTTCAGCGGTAAATCGGCAGGTGCGGTCGCCCGTGCACCAACAATCCACCTCTTTGACCTTGAAGGGTTTGCCGGTGAAACTCTCCATCAGCCCGGCGATGAAGCCCTCATCATAGACGCAGATCTCATAATCGAGTTCCGGCAGGCCGGAGCAATCCAAATCCTCGGAGACGGTGAGGACAAAGCTGCCTTGCTCTAAATCCGCCTTCTCGACGCGCAAAATGCCGATCCCCATCTCCTTGAGCACATTTTGGAGATCGCGCACGAAGGCGTCGAAGTCATCGGGTTCGTGCATCATGTGGGTGTAAAACTCGCTGCCGGCGAGATGTCCGGCCTCGTAGAAGATGCGGTCGGCTGCTTCCGTGCTGTAGTTGTGTTCTAAGACGTCACGAAAGCAAAATTGCATTAGTCGATAGACTTCGAGGCGGGTGTATTGGCCCAGATTGGGGCGGCCTAATGCGATATCTCCCAATAAATCCCACGAGAAATCGTATTTGCGTTGTTGGCTCATGTTGTAACTCCTTTTTTTAAAGATTGACGCCACTGAAAAACCAACGCAGAGGCGCAAAGACGCTGAGAGAAATTAAGGTTGATATCAGGGGAGTCTTAGATGGGCATCCGGCAACGTTTGCCCGTCTGTGCGCTACGCAGTGGGCGTCTGCGTCGCCGCGATTAGCTCTAGGATCTGGTCGTGCTGGAAGTTATCCACCAGATACCTCAACTGCGCGGCGAGATCGGAGCGCGTGGCGTGGATTTGGTCGATGATCTCCTGCATGGCCGTCATATCCCCCTCGATGGCCGCTTGGTGGAGCGCTTGCCGCCAAGCGACGGGCGTGTCAGCTAAGCTTAAGCTGCGCGTCGCATCCGCCGGGCTGGGCTGGAGCCGCCGGAGGGATTTCTCCTTCATTTCCGAGATCTCGAAGGCCGGCGTCGCGGCGCCTGCCGTGCGCGAGAAGGTCAATATCTGATTGATAAGCTCCAGCAGTTGTTTGGAACTTGTCAGGATGATGCCCAGGTGTTCTTGATGAATATCCGATAACTCATCATCCATCAGCATCAACTCGGTGAAGCCGTGGATTGCGTTGAGGGGCGTGCGCAGTTCGTGGCTCACTTTTCCCAAGAAAGTGCTCTTGGCTTGATTGGCCGCCTCGGCGGCATCTTTAGCCGAGCGCAATTGGGCCTCGGCGCGCTCGCGACGCGCGATCTCCTGAGAAAGTTCCGCATTGACCTCGCGGAGGCTCTCGTTGCGGTGGGCCAACTCCTGCGTGCGCTGCGCCACGCGCGCTTCCAACTCGCGCGAGAGGCGTTCCATCTCCACAAAGACCGTGGTGAAGCGCTCTGCCAACAGGTATGCTTGGAAGAAGATGAAGAGAAAAGCGCCTATCGGGCCGATGAAGGCCGTGTGGATGATGTGGTTGTTGTGCAGGATGTCGTTGATCATCGCCGTCACGAGGATGAGGAATCCGATAAGGAAGACCAGCGCTCCTTGCCGGCGCTGTCGGGCCGCCTGGATGATTTGAATCAGCATGATGATGGTCGCCAGGATGCTGAGCACTTGATAGGCCGGGAGCACGTGAGTGAAGATGCGCGGCGGCGTGAGGAGGATCAGCGCGGCGTAGCATACGATGCTGGCGGTCAGGACGCGGAGCAACCACCGGGGAACCTCCTCCGGGAAAAGCCGCCGGGCGAAGCTGGCAAAGAGCGGCACGGTGAGGCTAAAGGAGAGGTAGTTCAAGCGCACGATGGTGGCCCAGGGGAGACGCGGCCAGTAGTGGGTCGCGTAGTATTCGCCCGATACCAGGAGACGGATCGTCATCAGAAGGCAGATGAGGCCGAAGTAGGCCGCTGAGATCATTTGAGGGCGCAGGAGATGGATGCCCAGGTGATAAAGGCCCATCATAATCAGGCCGCCCAAGAGCAGAAAAGTGAGCGCCAAGTGACGCATCTGCTGTTGCAGCAGTTGTTCCGCTGTCCCCAGGCGGATGATCTGCCCCGCGCCGCCCTTGCGATGGTGGAAGTTGGCGATCTGTAAGATGAGGTTGTATTCATGGTTGGCATCGTCCGGCGGATCGAACGAGGCGATCTGCGGCCGCCAGGCCGGGATGGTGGTCGCCGGCGTGGCGCCGACGCGCCCGTTTTGCGCGATCAACGTCGCGTCGATGTAGAGGCGATAGGCGGTTTCGAATTCGGGGAGATCGAGCGCCAGGTTGTCGGCGGTGGGCGGCAGCTTCACGCGCAAATGATAGGTGGCGTAACCCATGCCGCTGAGCTTCTCATCCGCGATCTTGTAGCCGTTCCACCAGTCGGGTAGCGCGACCACTTGTGTAGGTTCCTCCGCCGCGATCTCCGCCGAGGTCAGGAGCCGCTGCCAGTAAAAGTCCCACTCGCCGGCGAGATTGATGGGGCCGTCGCGCTCAAATCGCCACGCCGATAGATCAATCTCGCCGGCCTGGGCCTGAGGCGGATCGGGACGGCCCGTGCCGCAGGCGGTCAAGGTCAGGAGCAGAATGAGCCATCCGAATATTTTGATGATTGTTTTCGTCATCCTCTTTCCTTGTTATCTTTCCTTGCCATCTTTTTTTGTGGGGTGTCCGAAGCGATACCGTGGAGTGTAGCATATGCCGAAGAATGCGCAACAGGATGGGGGGAGATGAACAATATAAAAGCGTCCTCGAACGTGGGG
>JBKHCQ010000199.1:0-6814 GCA_046541755.1 Anaerolineales bacterium
GTCAGGATTGCCTCGCCGAGGAAATTTTGAGGGAAAATCAATAGAAGCGTCAAAAACAGGAGGACAGACTATGCACGTTGTCATCACCGGTTCGATTGCGTATGATTATTTGATGGCCTTCCCCGGCGATTTTCTGGAGCACATCAAGCCGGAGCGGCTGCAAAAATTAAGCCTTAGCTTTTTGGTGGATGATATGAAGCGGCAGCGCGGCGGCTGCGCGGCCAACATCGCCTTCACGCTGGGGCTGCTGGAGGAGCGCCCCGTGATGATGGGCACGGTGGGGCAGGATTTCACCGAATATCGCGCCTGGCTCGAGGCCCACGGTGTGGACACCTCGGCGACGGTGGAAATCCCGGAGGTCTTCACCGCTTCATTCTTCGCCACCACCGACAAGAACCAAAATCAGATCGCCAGTTTCTACACCGGCGCGATGGCCTACGCGCGCGAGTTGTCGTTCCGCGACTTCGACGTCCCCGTCGATCTGACCATCGTCTCGCCCAACGATCCGCAGGCGATGGACAAGTATCCGCGCGAATGTAAAGAGTTGGGCATCCCCTACATCTACGATCCCAGCCAGCAGGTGGTGCGCTCCAGCGCGGCCTCGCTGCGCCAGGGCGTCGAGGGCGCGGACATCTTGATCGTCAACGACTACGAATACGAATTGCTCAAGGATCGCATCGAGATGACGGACGAGGAGATTCGCGCCGCCGTCCGGCGCGCCGTCGTCGTGACGTTGGGCGAGGAAGGCTCGCTGATCTGGACCGACGAGAAGATCCGCGTGCCGGCGGCGCCCGTCGAGCGCATCATGGATCCGACCGGCGTGGGCGACGCCTACCGCGCGGGTTTCATCAAGGGTCTGGCGCTGGAGATGCCGTGGGAGATCTGCGGGCGCATCGGCAGCCTGGCGGCCTCCTATGTGCTGGAGACCTCTGGGCCACAGGCCCATTCCTACACGCTCCCGGATTTCATCCGGCGGTACCAGGAGGTCTTTGGCGAGGACGACTTCACGGCCTTCTACGGCGTGGCGTGATCTTCCATTCGGCTCTTCGTAGAAAATAGACGTAGAGCGGATTGGCAATCCGCTAGGTCGGAATACCATTCCGACCTACATACCGAAAGCCCTGCAGACCATCGCGGGGCTTTTGTCATATACCGTCATTTAGTTGCTGCTCAAGAAGGACTTGCTGGCACCACCTGGTATTCCATCTGCGTGGGTAGCCCACCCGCTGCGAAGCGTCGAGAATTTCCAGCGACACCAGATTTCCTGAACTATCGTAATCCAAGATGACGCCAGGCTTCTCCTCGTCACTTTCTGCTATCGCAGCATCTGCGAAGATAACGGTTAATGTATCGGTCTCGTGATCATACGTGACTTTCATAACTTCGCCGTGTTCAGCGATGAGTACCCCTTTTTATACTCGGACGGCTTCCAATAGCTCTGGCTCAAATTCTAAATTCAACTCGCTGCCATCTTCCAAAATCAACGTACTGGAGCCTCGTACGCTTAACGGACTTTCGGGAGGCGTTTCTAGAACAATTTGTCCCTCAACTAGCCGTATCCGTACCACGGGCGGCTGTTTGCGATGTTCAATCGTGGCCCAAGTTTCTAAGATGGTATCTAATGGCAGCGTTCCATCCCATTGCGCGGCTTGATCAATGTGCTGTTCCACTAATTGATCAAATTCTTCATTGGTCAAAGTATCAAGTGTCTTCGGCATAAATTTTCTCTTTTCAGTGTATGCTATTCTGATCTCTGCTTTCACTTCGATTATATTCAATCATACACGATTTTGGTGGCGCTGTCATCTCATTTCTAACATCCAGGGTGTAACACTTGATCGTCGGAAAAGACGAACTTGCGCCGCCTGCTCCTGCTGAAAGATAGAAATCCACGTGGAAATCGAGTCAACTTTAGTTGACTTGCGCTTATTAGCCGGGGATTTCAATCCTCGGCGCGGGGCGCGGCGGAATGCTTTCCGACGATCAGCCGTCGCTCCCCTAACATCCATTGTACTCCCTATGCGACAATATCTCTATGACGTTACGTTTGTCATTTGACAGCCCTTTTACTTCGTAGGTACAATGAGCTTGATTAGAGCAACTTTTTACTGGCGAATAGAACTCAGGTTATTTCCCCCAACCTGAATCACTCGATCACAAAAAGTGAGCGTGACTATGAAAGTTTTTGCGCGCACGCCCCTAGATTTAGCGACCGTCTCTAAGCCTCAGGGGCAGGTATACGTTATCGCAGAACGGTGCAAGGGCTGCGAGCTGTGTATTGAATTTTGTCCCCAAGAGGTGCTCCAGACATCGACGGCGCTGAATGCCAAAGGGTACCACTACCCCCAAGTCGCCCCCGGCAAAGAAACGGCCTGCGTCCACTGCGATTTCTGCACCCTCGTCTGCCCCGAATTCGCGATCTTCACCAAAGATGCGTCAGAGGATGCGTCAGAGGATGCGTCAGAGGACGCCCCGGAGGTCTCGTTATGAGTGACCGATCTGTTTTGACCGGCAAGCACTTTATGAGCGGCGACGACGCCTGCGCGGAAGGCGCTATGGCGGCCGGATGCCACTTCTTTGGCGGCTACCCCATCACGCCCTCGACGGAGGTGGCCGAGCGACTTTCGCGCCGCCTGCCGGAGGTGGACGGCGTCTACATGCAGATGGAGGACGAGTTGGCCAGCATCTCCGCCGTGCTGGGCGCATCGGCCGCCGGCGCGCGCGCGATGACGGCGACCTCCGGCCCTGGCCTCAGCCTGATGCTGGAGAATCTGGGCTTAGGCGTGATGCTGGAGCTGCCCTGCGTGCTGATCGACATCCAGCGGGGATCGCCCTCCACCGGTCTACCCACGATGGCCGGTCAATCCGATGTGATGCAGGCGCGCTGGGGATCGCACGGGGATTACAGCATCGTCGCCTACGCGCCGTGGTCGCCGCAGGAGATTTTCGATTTGACGATCCACGCCTTCAACGTCGCCGACCGCTTCCGCGTGCCCGTGCTCGTGCTCTCCGACGAGGTGATCGGTCACATGGTGGAGCGCGTCGTCATCCCGCCCGCCGATGAGATCCCGCACTGGGGACGTAAAGCGCCCGCCGAGCCGCCGCCTGGCCTGGACGAAGGCCCCTATTGCGCCTTCGTGCCGGACCCGACGGACTTGGTGCCGCCGATGGCCCACGCGGGCCAGGGCTACCGCGTCCACTTCACCGGCCTGACGCACGATGAGCGCGGCTACCCGGACATGTCCGCCGCGACCCATCACGAGCTGGTGACGCGCCTCATCGCAAAGATCGACCGCAACGCCGACCAGATCATTCGCACGGAAGCGTATCATATAGAGGACGCGGAGATCGTCGTGGTCTCCTACGGCTGCACCGCGCGCTCGGCGCGGCGCGCCGTGGCGGATGCGCGCGCGCGCGGCATCCGGGCCGGATTCCTGCGCTTGATCTCGCTCTGGCCCTTCCCGGAGGCGCCGATCGCCGAATTGGCCCAGCAGGCCGACTCGTTCATCGTCGCGGAGATGAACCTGGGCCAGATCCGCCGCGAGGTGGAGCGCTGCATCGGACATTCGGCCATCGGCGTCCACCACGCGGGCGGCGAGATGATCCATCCGGGGCAAATTTTCAAGGCGATTCGGGAGGCAGCGAGCAATGAGTGAGGAAATCTTCGTCGATAAGCACCCGTTGGATGACATCATGCGCTCGGATCGTATGCCCCACATCTTCTGCCCCGGCTGCGGCATCGGCATCGCGATGCGCTGTTACGCGCAGGCGATTTTGGACTCCGGCATTCCAGAGCGTCAACACGTCGTCGTCTCCGGGATCGGCTGCACGGGCCGGGTCGCGGGCTATATGAACATCGATTCGTATCACACCACGCACGGACGCGGCATTCCCTTCGCCGTCGGCGTCAAGCTGGCCAATCCCTCTCTGATGGTGACGGTCTTCAGCGGCGACGGCGACCTGGCGGCCATCGGCGGCAACCACCTCATCCACGCGGCGCGCCGCAACGTCGATATCAAGGTCGTCTGCGTCAACAACTTCAACTACGGGATGACGGGCGGCCAGTTCGGGCCGACGACGCCGACGGGCGCCTACGCTACCACCTCGCCCTATGGCAACCGCGAGCACCCCTTCAATCTGCCGTACCTGTTGGCGGCGGCGGGCGCGGGCTACGTCTCCCGCTGGACGACGATCCACGTGCGCCAGCTCAGAAAGGACATCCTGCGCGCTTTCGCCAAACCGGGCTTCGCCTTCATCGAGGTGCTTTCCTCGTGCCCCGTGGGCTTCGGCAAATCGAACAACATCCGTGACGGCCTGGAGGAGATGCGTCTCTATCGCGAGCGCTGTGTTCTGGGGCGCGATGTGCCGCTGGAGGATCTGGAGATCGATCTGCGTGAGGAGCGGCCCATCTACGTCGGCAACTTCATCGACCGCGATAAGCTCGTCTATCAGCCGCTGAAGATCGAGCCGGGCGAGGAGGCGTAAATGTACCAGGAAATTCGGTTGGTAGTCAGCTACGCAATGAACGTAGCGAATGGAGTAGCGTCGTCCTTCGGTCGGGGTTGGGAGGCGTAAATGTACCAGGAAATTCGACTTTCGGGCTTCGGCGGGCAGGGTTTGGGGCTGGCGGGATTTTTGTTGGGCAAGGCGCTGGCGCTCTACGATGAGCGCGAGGCGGTGATGACGCAGGCCTACGGCCCGGAAGCGCGCGGCGGCGCATCGAGCGCCAACGTCGTCGTGGCGGATCGGCCTATCGATTATCCCTTCGTGCAGGAACCGGATATTTTGGTCGCGATGTCGCAGGAGGCTTACACGACCTTCCGGCCCACGGCCAAAGAGGGCGCGACGATCCTGATCGACGCGGATCTGGTCACGCCGGACGCGGGCGACGCGCCGCAGGCGATCCCCGCGACGCGCCTGGCGGAGGAGTTGGGTCGGCGCATCGTGGCGAACGTCATCATGCTGGGCTACTTCACGCAAATCACGGGCGTCGTCAGCCGCGAGGCGATGGAATCCGCCCTGCGCGACACCCTGCGCCCCAAGATTCTGCCGTTGAATTTGAAGGCGTTTGAGACGGGGTATATGTATCAGAGTTGAAAGTTACAAGTTAAAAGTTGCAAGTTGGATAGTGTCTTAAAGTTTTCGCCACTAAGCACGGCGGTTCCCACGGCCATCGGGCCGTTGGGTCAAAGAGAAAACCGTGTGCCACCTTTACAAAGCTATCCTTCGGCGGCTAATCTTATTTTGAAATTCAATGCAGACTCTACTGAAAGAACTCTAAAAATCCGATTTTTTAGAAATTTACTACTAGATGTAGGTTTTTCGCGCGTGAATTTCATATATGTAGTAGGTTGCGTGCGTAAAAATCGGATTTTTGACCTTTTTTTTAGAGGAATCAATACACAAAACAAGCATTTAACTGGCGAATTTGCAGAGAGTCGGCGAAGGCCGACTTCGTAGGTGTTGCCGCGACTTCAGTCGCCGGGCACGTGACGCGGCGCAGTGGTGAATACTCTGTGACAGTAACCAAGTTGCAAGTTCAAAGTTAAAGTCAAGTGGAGAGCGAGATGAGTAAGAAAAGTGTCTATGAGAATGTCGTGGCGCAGTTTAATCGCGCGGCGGATTTGATGGACTTGGATCAGCAGGTGCGGAAGATTTTAGCCACGACGATCAATGAAATTGTCGTGCATTTCCCGGTGATTATGGACGATGGCTCGCTGGAGATGTTCACCGGTTATCGCGTGCAGCACAACAATGTGTTGGGGCCGTTCAAGGGCGGGCTGCGCTATCACCCGGCGGTGAATATCGACGAAGTGCGCGCATTGGCCACCTGGATGACCTGGAAATCGGCGATTGTCGGGCTACCGTTCGGCGGCGCCAAGGGCGGCATTCAAATCGACCCGAAGGGCTATTCCCCCAGCGAGTTGGAGAACATCACCCGGCGCTTCACCTTCGCGCTGGGCACCAACATCGGGCCGGAGTACGACATCCCCGCGCCCGATGTCAATACCAATCCGCAGATCATGGCCTGGATTTTGGATACCTACCAGCAGATGATGCCGCCGTTGGAGCGCAATCGCAATTCCCACGTGGTGACGGGCAAGCCGGTCGAATCGGGCGGGAGCGTGGGACGCAACAAGGCCACCGGCCAGGGGGTTGTCTTTGTGTTGCAGGCCTGGGCGGAGGATCACGACTTCGATCTGAGCGCGGCCACGTACATCGTCCAGGGCTACGGCAACGTCGGCTCGTGGACGGGGCGGTTGTTGCAGCCGCTGGGCGCGAAGCTGCTGGCCGTGGAAGATCACACCGGCGCGCTCGTGAACCCCGAAGGCTTCGATGCCATGGATCTGGCCGATTACGTCGTGGAGCACGGCGGGATCGCGGGCTATCCGGCGGGGGAGCCGGTCGATCATCAGACCTTTATGAGCGTCCAGGCCGATATTTTCGTGCCGGCGGCGCTGGAGAATCAGATCACGGCGGAGACCGCGCCCTGGCTCAACGTCCAAATAGTGGCCGAGGGGGCCAATGGCCCCACCGACCTCGAGGGCGACCGCATCTTGCGGGAAAAGGGCATCCACGTGTTGCCCGACGTCCTGTGCAACGCCGGCGGCGTGATTGTCAGCTACTTTGAGTGGTTGCAAAATAAGCGCAGCGAATTCTGGGACTTGGACGAGGTCGATGCCAAGCTGCACAAGATCATCGTCGGCGGCTACAAGCGCGTCCGCGACGCCGCGCGCGCCTACGACACCGATTGGCGGACGGCGGCCTACATCGTGGCCTTGCGTCGCCTGGAGACCGTCTACAAAAAGCGCGG
>JBKHCQ010000200.1:0-6792 GCA_046541755.1 Anaerolineales bacterium
TATCAGCCAGCGGTTTCAACCGTTGGCGCCGTTGGCGATGCGACGACGTAATTACGTTAGTGTCTTAAAGTATTCGCCACTAAGCACGGCGGTTCCCACGGCCATTGGGCCGTTGGGTCAAAGAGAAACCGCGTGCCACCTTTACGAAGCCGCCCTTTGGCGGCTAGGCTCTTTTGAAATTCAAATGATAAATGCAAATTCAAAATACAAAACAAGCATTTGATCGGCGAATTTGCTGTGAATCGTAGCGAGAAAGTGCTCAAAGAGTCGGCGAAGGCCGACTTCGTAGATGTTGCCGCGACTTCAGTCGCCGGACGCGCGTGGCGTGGCAAGCGGCGGGATGCTTTCCGACGATCAGTCGTCGCTCCCGCGGGTAAGTGTGGAGGAAAGTTCGGGCTGGCGTTTTTCACCCTTCCTAAACGGTTTGTGTCTTGCCATGAAAAACGGGCTGGTGCGATGTTCTGCACCAGCCCGAATGCTTCTAAAGCGAGCTTGTCTAATGTTTGAGCACCAAGGGCAGGTAGATCATGTTGCTCTCACCTCCTATGGCCGGTGTTGTTGACATCAACCCAAATTCGGTGAAATGATCCATCTTACCGGTGACGAACATATCGGCCTCGTCAACCATGGGATCATCCAGCGGAACCCACTCGTTCTTGATGGTGGAGTAGTAGACGGGGCTGAGGTTGTTGGGTTCGGGAGCTTCGTAGCCGGGATCGATGGGCAGGTCGTTGAGCGCTTCTTGAGTGTAGTAGAAGCTGAGGCGCATTGTCTGCTTGAAGTCGTCCTCGCCCAACTCGCGGCCCTGGCTGTCGCGGGCCGTCAGGTCGTAGCCGAAGCCGATAAGGCGTGGGCCATCCGGCAGGATGGCGCGCGGCTCGGCGCAGATCTCGACGGTCTCCGCAAAGGTGCCCGGTTTCACCCAGAGCACCGGCGGCAGGAGATCGCTGCGCCGTGGGAACTGGAGGATGCTGCCGTTGGAGGTGACCATCCAGCAGGATTTATCCGGCAGATCGAACGCGCGCTGGAGTGTGAAGTGCTGGCTCAGGACGCTGGTCTCTTGGACTTCGATGACCTTCTCGCGGCTGTGGTAGAAAGCGTTGTTCTCGGTGTCCTCGTAAGCGGCCCAGACGTGCCACGTTGTATTGGAGATGACGGGGAGGCGGTAGAGGCTGCCCAGCGGCACGATGATGCTGCTCTGCGCGCCGCCCTCGGCCCAGCCGAGCACGTGAATTGGGACGCCGACGGTCAAGGCGCCGGTTGGCGTAACAGTCACGCGCCCACTGATCGTCAGATCCCCGGCGTCTAACTTGCGGAAGCGCAAGTGGATGGGGTTGTCGTCTGGATTGCTCCACGGCTTAGGAAGCGGCGGCAAGAAGCCCTGTTCCTTGAGTTTAGGCGGCAGGAACGCGCCGACTTCATACGCCTCGCCGGGCAGTACCGGGATCTTGAACCGGCCATCTCTGCCGGTTTCGGCCTCGAAGAGGAGTCCCTCGCTATCAGTTATCGTAGTGGGGCGCGCGAAGACGGGGATATAGGGCGCGGGATCACCGTTGGGCATGTGGAGCGTACCGGTGATGAAGGTGTCCAGTTCCTTGACGTATAGGATCTGAGCCTTGTCGGTATCACCTGGAGCTATGGTAACATCATAAGAATAGCCGGGCGCGGCGATGTAGTGAGTGTCTGAATAGCTGTGACGCGGATCGACCAGCAGGCTCAAATCCCAGGTCACAGGCTCACTGTCTTGATCTGGGGTGGGGACGTAGAGATTGAACTTGTAGGGATCTTTCTCGGGCCAAAGGGCATCGCTGACCCAGAACTCCGCATATTCGGGAGCATTCGCGTTGTAAGCTTTGGCCGGGGCGACGCCATCCACATGGGCATGGATTTGAACCGGATCGCCGCTCTCACTATCCAATAGATAGCCGTGGATGCGCGTGTTGGCCTCCATCAGGCCGAGATTGACCCGCTCAGTCTCTCCCGCAGCGACGTAGACCTCGGCGGGGACGTTTGGCCCGGCCATGTAGCGCTCGGCCCAGATATCGACGGTGTAGGTGTAGCCGCCGATGACGCGGACGGAGAATTCGCCCTCGTAAACGTCGACATCGACGCCAATGCAGCCCTCATAGTTGCAGGTCTCGACGAAGACGGTCGCGTCGACGTCGGTGATGATGTCGGTCGTGCCGGCAGCGACGACCGTTCCCTGGATGGTGGCATTGAGCCGGCTGAGGCGGAAGTCCTGATCCACGGCGCCCTCTTGGGTGAGCAATCCATCGCGACGTTGGGGTGGCAGGACGACGTACTTGCTGGCCAACGTGCCCGAAAGCACCGGGCCGCCGCGCCAATAGCCGGGGCTGAGCGTGAGGGTGTAGTAGCCGCTGGCGTCGGTCCTCGTCATCGCGAAGTCGCCATCTTCCGTCCAGGCCTCGATGGGCACATCGCGGACGCCGTTGCCGCTGCCCGTCTCGATCACGCGCCCTGTCACCAGGGCCGGGACCTTCTTGCGGAGATAATATGTCCCCAAGTCAACAGGCGCACCGGGGGTATCAGGATCCTCGAAGACGTCCACGCCGATGTCGCCATTGTGGAACGGCGGCAGAAAGCCGGTCTCAGGATCGGGGTAGATGCCCAGGTGGTAGGAGCCGATGGGCGCCCAAAAGCTGAAGTTGCCTTGCTCTGTTTCTCCGCCGAAACATCTGCCGGTGGCGTCATTGCAGATTTCGGCCCAAGTACCATCTGGCGCTGGATCTTCTGCTGGCGTCTCAACTCGCCCGGTGACCTCGACGAAATCCTCCATATCGTCAAAGCGCTCGACGTAGAGATCCACCCACGCCGATTCTATCTCGGCTGTTCGTGAGAACTCGACCGGGATGTTCCAGGCCGGATCGAAGTACCAGTCAGCGCCGTGATAAGGCTCCACGCCAATCCACCAGAGACCGCCCTTGAGCTTCAGTTCGTAGGCGCCTTCTTCATCGCTCCAGGTCTCGACCCAAGCGCCGTTTTCGTCGTTGAATGCGTACACCGTCGCATCTTCGACGGGGGCGCCATCATCGTACATCACAGTGCCGGTGACGGTCTTGGGGCGGAAGGCGGGGCGTAAGGTTAAGGTTTTGGTAACTAAATCACCCTCGAACAAGAAATCGAACGGGTGTGAGGGATCCCACTCCGGTCCCATTTCCCACGCGGGGAAGGCTTGGAGGGAGTACTGGGTGTCGGTTATCAGCCCGTAGAAGGCAAAGTGGCCTTCGCCGTTGGCTTGGGTCCATTCTTCTTCAAAGGGCCAGTCGGGATCACCCGTTTCCCACTTGATGCGTACCTCAGCCCAGGGGACGGGTAACATCTGCACCTGACCAGTTGTATCCTCAACCGGATGCACCACGGTGCCGACGACATTGGCGCCATAATCGCCGCCGATGTAGAGGGTCACCCACTCGGTAGCGCTGATGTCGTACTGGCTGCCCGCTGTGACCTCGAAGTCGTAGATGTTGGACAATCCGGCTAAGGGATCGTCGTAGGGGGCGTTGCTCTGGATGCTGTGCATACCGTCTGGAATCCCGCCAAATCGGAACGGGATGATTTCCCCAGGGGCTATGACATAGGTCTCTTCCCAGTCCCAGTATCCACCGTCGTGGCTCCAAAGCTCCACGCCGGTGGTGACGGGCATCCACTCGCCGGCCGCGTTTTCTTGTACAACCACACCCTCGATGCGGGGATAGGTCAGGCGGATAACCCCGGCATTGTAGGGGCCACCGGGTGGGAAGTCATCACTGGGGAAAGGATGGGGCATCGATTTAGTGTATAGTTCGTGCAAGCTGCCGCGCGGGAAGGCGAGGAGATCAAATTCCCGGCCTGGGTCGCGGGCTTCCGGCGGCAGGGCTAACCCGAACTCGCCGGTGATGTTGGTCATGCTCCACAATGTGAAGGACCAATCGAAATCATGGAACAGCATCTCGACAGGATAGTCCATCCGCTTGCCGTCCCAATCGAAGGCCTGCGGCAGGGGATTGTCCTCTGGCGTCTTGACGATGCCAACGACGTCGGGGAGGCCTAATCGAAGTGTTCTGGTGATGGTGCCCATCTCCGGCGGATCAATCCAGACCGGCTCTTGGGGCGAATTGGCCCACATCGGAATGTCGGCGCCGATGGGCCACGCTTGCATTTTGTATGCCTCGGAGGGCAGGTTGGCGAAGCGGGCGGGTCGATCGGGGGAAGCATGCGCCCAGCGATCCTCACCCGTCATATCGCTCCAGAGGTGCACTACGCCGAAGGCGGGATCGCCGGCGGGGTTTTCCACGAAGACGGAGAGTTGCGGCGTGATAGGTTCCCCAGGCATCAACATGACATCTGTGAAGACGGTGGTCCCCATCAGGTATTGGCTCTCTTCCGTGATGGAGACGATGTTCGTGTGGCCTGCGGCTAATCCCAGGAAAGGATCTGTCGGCTCGGCCCATACCTTGTAATAGCCTTGATCTAGGCCGCCGATGCGGTAGGGACGGCTCTCAAAGCCGCACACCTCTTGATGGCCGGTCTCCCAGCCCCCCTCCACATTTTCGGCCCACACCCACGCGCAATCCCCAAATGGTGTGGCATCGGGTTTGCGCACTATTCCTGCAAAGGCTGGATAGGTGAGCGTGAGATCTCCATTTCCGGGAAGATAGACGGTTTCGGCATCCACCTCTACAAATAGGGGGATGGATTGGGTGTAGGTCGGCGCGCCGGTCGGCGGCTCCGCCCATAAGTCGTAGTCCCCTAGTGGCAGCTCGAGGGCGTAGTTGCCCTCCGCATCCGCCTGAACCTGAGCGGGTATCGTGCCATCAGCGAAGTCGAAGGCGTAGACCATCGCGCCGGGAGCCGGTTCACCATTGGGGAAGGTGACCGTGCCCTCAATGTTCGGCGCGGACTCTGCTCCCGCAACCATGCCGGCAGTCAAGAGCATCGCCGTCAATAGCATGGTTGTCAATCCAAACGTCATCCAAAGTGTTCGTTTGTGTCGCCAGTTCATCGTAAAGTCTCCTTTTAAAGTTAGTGGTGGACATGTAAATTATTGGTCGGTATAGGAGTTAACTCGTTGGCCGATTCTTGTCTTGTGAATGTCTTTACAACAAGCACATCACCTCCTTCTTCCGACAACTTTGGGGCCGAAGATAGAGCGGTTCCCACCTTTCCTTATCCTTTAAGTCGTCAAAAGTTAAAAAATCCTGCGCACTTTGACTGAATTTCTCTGAAATCGATCAAGGAAATTCCACCCCTGATAACGAAACGTCGGTCGGGATACCATCCCGCCCGACGTTGGGCCTGAATTCCTGAAAAGGGGTTGTCTATCGCTGCGCGTCACTCCTTATCCATCGGGTTGAAGGAGGGGGCCGGCATCGCCCCGCGCTCGACATCCAATCGGGCCAGGACGCCGCCGCCCAACAGCAGCACCGCGCCGATCCATTGGAAGGCTGAGAGGCGGTCGCCCAAGAAGATGAAGGCCAACCCCAGGCTCACGGCCAACTCCGTCAGGCTGATGATGGCCGTCTGCACGCCGCCCAGTTTTTCCAGGCTCAGGAACATCGCCATCCGCGAAAGTGCGGTTGTTAGGCCCAGCGCCATGATCGCCAGCCAGCCGGAGACTGCAATCGGCTCGAACGGCTCGCCGCTCATCCCGCGCGCCGTCGCGACCATTGCCGCCATCCCGGTGAGGATGTACAATGTACCTGAGCGCGCCGGTACATCAGCCAACACCCATTGGCCCATTACCAGATACCAGCCGTTGATGGCCGCCGAGGCCACCATCAACATCACGCCCAGATAGTCGGCGATGCTGCTCATCATCCACGGCGAGGTGACGAGCACCGCGCCGGCGAGCGAGGTCCCCAGGCGCGTCAGCGTCAATTTGCGGATCGGCTGCCCCGACGCGGCTAAAAAGATCACCACCCAGACGGGATAGAGCGTGGCTAAAAGTGAGGCGCGCGAGGCATCTAAGCGTTGCAGGCCGCTGTAATAAAAGAGTGATCCGATGCCGTTGATCATCCCCACCATCAGGCAACTCAACATCTCCTGCCATCGCAAGCGCATCCGGCCCCGCCAGAAGAGCGAGTAGGTCAGCCAGAGGAAGAGCGCGGCCACCACCGTGCGCAGCGCCGCCAACGTCATCGGGTCCACATTGGCTTGATAGGCAAACTTGCCCAAAATTGGCGCCCAGCCCAACAAGAACGAGGCCAACAGGCCGCTTTGAATGCCGGACAATCCGCGCGATTGTCCGGGTGTGCTTTCTATCTGATTCTTCATCTGATACTCCCGGTTCCTTCCGATTGTATAAACGACGCCACTGAAAAAACAACGCAGAGGCGCAAAGATGCAAAGACGCTAAGAAAAATTAAGGTCGATATAAAAACTATTAACATTATCTTCGTTTTTGTTACATAATTTCAAACATAACCTTAAAAGCTCGTAGCCCGCAGATAAATCGCGGGCTAGAAGCTAAAATCGACTCGCCACAGGTCGGTAGACCTGTGGGGCGCTGAAAGCCGACTGGCATAGATGAGGATGTCCGGCATTGAGTCGGTCTTTAGCCGACTTCAGCTTGCAGACGGGTAGTTCACTGCCCGGCCACCTATTCCTCCCTCCCGCAACCTAGTACATCGCGGCGTAAATCCCTCACGGTTAACGCTCTTTATCGTCGTTAGCTAACACGTTCAATTGTCCACGCCTCGACGCCGCGCTTCTCGGTGCTGAAGGCCACGCCGATGAGTGTGACGTCCTCACGGGCGGCGTACTTTTCGGCGTAGCCGCGCGCTTTGATCTGCG
>JBKHCQ010000201.1:0-6706 GCA_046541755.1 Anaerolineales bacterium
CAACCATCCCCACTGATGGCCGTGATCGCGCGCAAGCCCACGGCCTAAGCAAAGCAAAATCGAGGTAAAAAATGAGCCAGCAATCTAAGATCCTCACGCCCCGGCTCGTCATCCAGATGATGTTGTTTATCATCATGATTCCCTTTTTGCCGCTGCTGATCACCGGGCGCTGGGATTGGTGGGCGGGCTGGACGTATGCCATCGTCTACATCCTGGCCTTCGTCGCCAGTCGCGCGCTGGCCGCCCGGCGCCATCCCGATCTGTTGGCTGAGCGCGCCCGCTTCACAGAGCACGAGGACGCCGCGCCCTGGGATCGCGTGCTCGCGCCATTGGTCGGCTTGGGCGGCGGGGTGATCCCGCTGGTCGCCGGCCTAGATGCGCGATTCGATTGGTCCCCGACCCTCGGACAGCCCATCAACCTGGTGGCGCTGGTCGTCATCCTGGCCGGCTACGCGCTGGGCGCCTACGCCCTAATCGAAAACCGCTTCTTTTCCGGGACAGTACGCATCCAGTCGGATCGGGGCCATCGCGTGGTCTCGAGCGGGCCGTATTGTTGGGTGCGGCATCCCGGCTACGCGGGCGCGCTGTTGACCTACTGGGCCACGCCCCTCCTCCTGGATGCGCTCTGGGCCTTCGCGCCCGTGCTGTTGCTCACGGCGGCCCTGGTCATCCGCACCAAGCTAGAGGATGAGACCCTCCAGGAGCAACTGCCCGGCTATCGCGACTATGCCCAGCGGGTGCGATATCGCTTGGCGCCGGGTATCTGGTAGACGGTCAGCAGATGGAACGGATTTAGCAGATGCTCATCACGTAGACAGGAGGGCAAACCACTATGCACATCACATTTTTGGGCACCGGCGCGGCGAACGGTTACCCGGAGGCCTTCTGCCGCTGCGAGAACTGCGAGCGCGCCCGCGAACTCGGCGGGCCGAGCCTGCGCAAGCGCGCGTCCGCGCTGATCAATGACGATCTCCTGATCGATCTCGGCCCGGACGTCATCGCCGCCTCGAACCTCCACGGGCGGCCGCTGACCCGCGTGCGCGCGTGCCTCCAGACCCACGCCCACGCCGATCACCTGGATGTCTCGCATCTGCTCTCCCGCAGCCCGGCCTACGAGGTCGTCGGAGCGCCGCGCCTCCACTTCTACGCCTCGGCGGGGACGCTGCGCTATGCCGCGCGGCTCTTTGCGCGCGATCTCGACGGCGCCGACCTGCTCGATCCCCAGGTGGGCGACCGGCTGAACCTGACGATCCACCAGATCGAGGCGGGACAAACTTTCAGGGCCGGCGGGTATCGCGTGACCGCCTTCCCCGCCAACCACGACCCTTCCGTGGAGCCGCTCCTCTATGCCATCGAGGCGGAGGACGCCGCGCTCTTCTACGGCCTCGATACGGCGGCGCTGCCGGAGAGCACCTGGCGCGCGCTGCGCCAACATCGGCCCAAGCTGCGGTTCGACCTCGTGGTCTGGGATCACACCTACGGCCCGGATGAGCCGGGGACCGATCACCTCAGCGCCCGTCAGGTCATCGCACACGTGGCGCGGATGCGCGCGGCGGGCTTGATGTCCGACCGCGCCCGCGCCTTCGCGTCGCACATCTCCCACCCCGGCAATCCCGTCCACCCGGAGCTGAGCGCGTTCGCTGCCCGGCACGGCTACGAGATCGCCTATGATGGACTGACGATCCATACATCAAGAAAGCGCATGTGAGGTCAACCTTGAATAACTCTGAAGCTCAAGACCCAACCAATTCAGATTCCAAAAACACATCGGAATCCGTGACGATCATAGAGAAAAACCCCATCACATATCTAAAATGGCTGATGAACAGCCTACAGCCAATAATCCGGTTTGTTTTGCACCCGGTAGACCGTTTCGAAGACCTCGACGCCGCCACCCTCAAAGCCGACGTCATCGCGGCCCTGACGGTTGCCGTCATCACCATTCCCCAGGCGATGGCTTACGCGCTCATCGCCGAGTTACCGCCCGAGGCCGGCCTCTACGCCGCCATCGTCGGCGCCGTGATCGGGGCGCTGTGGGGGTCATCCCGGCAACTCCAAACCGGCCCTACCAACACCGCCTCATTGCTGGTGCTCTCGGTTCTGCTGGCGACCGCCAACCCAAGCGATCCCAATTACCTCTTTATCGCGGGCACGTTGGCCCTCCTCGTCGGGTTGATCCAGGTGGCACTGGCGCTCGCGCGATTAGGCGTGGTCGTCAATTTCATCTCCGAGGCCGTCATCGTCGGCTTCACCGGCGGGGCCGGGATTTTGATCGCGTTCAATCAACTCCGCAACCTGCTCCGGCTCGATATTCCCTCGATGCCGCACCTCTGGGAGACGATTCCCGAGATTTTGGCCCATTTACAGGATACGCACATCCTAAGTATGCTAATCGGCCTCGGTACAATCATCCTGCTGCTGGCGCTACACAAAATCAATCGCGACCTTCCCACCCCGCTTCTGGGGATGATCGGGGCCGCGCTCGTGGTCGGCCTCCTGGGGTTAGATCAACGCGGCGTCGCCGTCGTCGGTGAACTGCCGCGCGGATTGCCGTCCTGGGTCATACCGCCCATCGATGCGACGCTGGTAGACCAGCTTTTCACGGGCGCGCTGGCTGTAGCCGCCATCGGGCTGGTCGAGTCCATCTCCATCGCCCGCAGCATCAGCGGCCAAACGAACCAACAGCTCGATAGCAACCAGGAGTTTTTTGGACAAGGCTTGGCCAATATCGCCAGCGGCCTCTTCGGCGGCTATCCCGTCGCCGGCTCCTTCACCCGCTCGGCGGTCAACCACGCCGCCGGGGCCAAAACTGCACTCGCCAGCATCTTAGCCGGCTTCTTTGTATTGATCATGATGCTGGCATTAGGCCCCCTGGCCGCTTATGTGCCCCAACCGGCCCTGGCCGGCGTGATCATGGTCACAGCCTACGGGCTGATCGATCAGGAGGAGATTCAGCGCATCTGGCGCAGCAGCCACGAGGATCGCACCATTATGATGATCACCTTAGCGGCCACCTTGGTCTTGTCGTTGGAGCACGCCGTGCTGGCCGGGATTGGCCTCTCGCTCATCATCTATCTGCTCAAGACCAGCAAGCCCCGGGTGCGCGTCGTGCTGCCCAGCGAGGATTTCCGCTATTTCACCCCCCGTCCCGGCCAGCCCTCCTGCACCCAACTGGGCGTGATCGAGATTTTGGGCGATCTCTACTTTGGCGCGGTCAGCCATATCGAAGAGAAGATCCGCGAGAACCTCCAGGAAAATCCGACCCAACGCTTTCTCTTGTTGCGGATGTATCCCGTCGAGAACTGCGACATCAGCGGCATCCACGCGCTGGAGAGCATCGTGCGCCTCTATCGCGAACGCGGCGGGGATGTCTACTTCGTCCACGTGCATCAAGCGGTCAAATCTCTGATGAAGAGTTCCAATTTCTACGCTTACGTAGGCGCCGATCATTTTCTCGACCCTGACGAGGCGATCAACTACCTTTTTCATCGCATGCTCAATCCCGCCATCTGCATCTACGAATGTCCCAAGCGCGTCTTTCAATACTGCCAGAATCTGCCCAAAAAGATAGAGACCGGCGTCCCCACGCACCACGGCAATCGAGCGCTCGACCAAGTGCCGACCATCACGCCAGAGGCGATCTGGGAGGCGCTTAATCAAGAAAAACCTCCTCAAATCATCGATGTGCGGGAGCCGCGCGAATATCGCCGGGAACATATCCCCCAGGCGAAACAAATGGATTTCCACGATCTGCTGGAGAATCCCACGCAGTTACCGCAGGACGAGGAGATTATCCTGGTGGGCGGGCGCCGGGGCGCTCACGTGGCGGCGCTCCTGATCGATCAAGGCTACGAGAACGTCAAGATGCTCGCCGGGGGGATGCCAGCCTGGCGCCAGAAGCAGTTGCTCACCGCCGTGGAATCAACCACCCGGTCGCCGGCCTCGATGAGCGCCAAAACCATTGAAGCTCTGGATCACAAATATGAGCAGCGAAGGGAGTGAACGTACCAATGACCGAAAATCTCTATCATAACTTAGGGCTGGATCTAGTGCGCGCAACGGAGGCCGCGGCCCTCGTCGCGGGCCGGTGGATGGGCCTCAACGAGGCAAATCGCAGCGATCATTACGCCTCCCAAGCAATGGAGCGCGTTCTCAATCTGATCAACATCCATGGACGCATTGTCCTCAGCGAAATCGACAAACTGAAGCCGGACACGCCCTTGCACCTTCACCAATCGGTGGGCGCTGGCGACGGCCCTCAAATTGACATCATCGTCGATCCCATCGAGGGGCGGAGGCTCCTCGCGCGCGGCCATCCCGATGTGATCTCGGTGGCGGTGTCCGCGCCGCGTAATGCTTTCTGGGACGCCAAGCCCGCCCTCTATATGGATAAGATCGTCGTGGACGCGGAGGTCGCCTCGGTGCTCGTCCCCGAGTGCCTCGACGCCCCGGCCGGCTGGACGCTGGCTCTGGTCGCGCGGGCCAAGAAGAAAGAGATCTCCGATCTCGTCGTCTTTGTACTGAGCCGCCCGCGCCACGAGGAGTTGATCCACGAGATTCGCCAGGCGGGCGCCCGGGTGATTTTACGCTCGGATGGCGACATCATCGGCGCGCTCCAGGCATTGCTGCCCCAAGGCGGCGCGGATATTATGATGGGGATTGGCAGAGTATCCGAAGGGGTGATCGCCGCGTGCGCCGCCCAGGCCGCTAACGGCGCGATGTTAGGGCGCTTGACGCCCCAGAGCGATGAGGAGCTTAACGCCGTGCGCGAGGCCGGTCTCGACATCGACCGGGTGCTGACGATGGATGAGATGGTGACGAGCAAACAGGTTTTCTTTGCCGCGACCGGCGTAACGGACGGCGTCATCCTGCAGGGCATCCACTACCACAGCAAGCGAGCGACCTCCAACTCACTCCTGATGCGGGGCGAGACCCACACCCATCGCGACATCGAAGCCACGCATCTGCTCGAAGAGCTGGACTAGGCCGTTCCAACGCGCCTCACAGCGCCTATGATGGGTTGACGGTTCGAGTGGAAGTTGGCCGCTAGTCCACAAAAAAGCCTCCCGCCGGAAATCGCGCCGGCGGGAGGCTTCTGTTTGGAGCAAGCCTCTATGGGATGCGTTGTAGTGCCTCGACAGCGTTGCGCCACTCAATCGAGTCCTCCCAATCGGGATGCTCCTGCCCTTCACCTCGGGCCAAGCGCGCTTCCAGTTCCTCCAGAGAGCAATCATACTGTTGTTCCATCTGGCGGATGACCTGCCGCAGCAAGATTTCACGTCCTTGTGTTTCCTCCGCAAGCTTGCGGAGGGTGGTTGGATCAACGTGCAAGGACCAATTCTGATCAAATGTCGTAGGTGAAGAGGACATTAGGTCACCTCCCCCAATCCAGTGGGATAACGGGACAAAAACAAAGAAACCTTCAGTATCCTTATCTTACTACACCGCATCGGGAATAACAAATGATTCATCTGATCAGATGGACTAAATTCACTCCCCCACCACCCGCCGATAACACGCCAGGGTGGCGCGGGCGGTCTTCGACCAGGAGAAGGTCGCGGCCTGCGCGACGGCGCGACGGCGATAGTCCAGAAGCATCGCCTCGTCGGTGAGGAAACGCGCCAAGCCCGCCGCGAGGCCAGGGATGTCATCGGGCGCGGTGAGGAGGCCCGCCGGGCCGACGACCTCCGGCAGGCTGGCGGCGTCGCTGCCGACGACGGGGACGCCGCAGGCCAGCGCCTCGAGCGGCGGCAGGCCAAAGCCCTCGTAGCGCGAGGGGAAGAGGAAGACGCGCGCCCCGCGATAGAGCGCGGGCTTCTGCGCCTCCGGCACAAATCCCACAAAGTGGACGGCATCCTCTGGTAAGTCCGCCTCACGCGCCAAGCGCCGGGGATCGGGCGTGAAGGCGGTGTCCGCTGTGGGCAGCGCGCCCGCGATCACCAGCCGCGCCTCCTCGACCCGCGTCCGCGCGAAGGCCGCCATCACGCCGGCTAAGTTCTTGCGCACATCGAAGCCGCCCAAGTAGAGCACATAGCCCGGTCGCACGCCCAGCGCTCGCCAAATTCGCTCGTCCGCGTCGCGCGGCGCGTGCGCGCTCGACGCGGGGACGTAGCTCGCATCCGCCGCCAGCGGCACAGAGGTTACATCTGGCCCAGCGACCGGCAGATGACGCAGAATGTCCCGCCGCGAGGCCGCCGAATCGGTGAGGATGTGCGCCGCGCGCCCCGCCGTTCGCCGCACCAGCGCGGTGTAGGCGCGGACCAAGGCGCTGCCGCGATAGGCCGGCAGGATCAGCGGGATGATGTCGTGGATGGTGACGACGGTCGGCGCGGGTGTGGCCCACGGCCCGGCCCAGTACGGCGCGTGGAAGAGATCGACGCCCAGCCGTCGCGCCGCGCGCGGCATCGTCACTTGCTCCCACCAGAGCTTGCCCAGGGCATCGCGCCGCGCCGATAGCGGGATGATCTCGATCCCGGCCACGTCCTCGTCGGAGGCCGCGAAATCCGGCGTCAGCACCGAGAGTCGCAGGGCCGGCGCCACCTCATGCAACGCCGCGACCAACCGGCGGATGTATTGACCACTCCCCGTCGTCGGCTGCTCCCAGAACCATCCATTGAAGGCGATGTGCATTGGGGTAAGTCCTTCGGTGAATTACAAGTTGAAAAAAGTTACAAGTTGCAAGTTGAAAGTTGCAAGTTGAAAGTTG